>NZ_BAMP01000023.1 GCF_000615975.1 Nitratireductor aquibiodomus NL21 = JCM 21793
CTGGAGCGACGGCCCTTGTGCCCGGTGTGGCGGGAGCGGCGACCGGACTTGACGAGATCGTGCGCGACCCGGCTCTTCAGGTGCTGGGAAACCCGGCCGGCGATGTGACGATTGCCGAGTTCTTCGATTATCTCTGCCCCTCCTGCAGAGCGATCCATCCTGCGCTGAAGGAGATTGTGCGCTCTGATGGTAATCTGCGACTGATAATGAAGGACTGGCCGATCAACGGCGATCTGGCCTGGTATGCCTCGCGCATGGTGCATGCTTCGGCTGCCCTTGGCGCTTACGAAGCAGCGCACAATGCGGTGATGGCCATAGAGGGCGGGCTGACGCATGGTGGAGTGGACGACGCGCTCACCAGCGCTGGCGCGGATGCCGGCGATGTGCGCGACATGCTTGATGTGCATATTGCGGGGATCGACGCCCTGATTGCACGCAACGAAACGCATGCGAAGGCGCTGAATCTGGCCGGAACGCTGCATTCCTGATCGGGAAGCGGCTTTACCGGCGGCTCCTCGCCGCCGACGAGATCGAGGCGGCGGTGGCGCTGGCGCGGTCCGAAAATTAGGGCGCAGTGCATGCGCATCTCTGCTATTCAGGCACGGTTTCATGAGAGGCCGGGAGGGGCGAGATGATGCAAGCGGCGGGTTTTCCGGAAAAAGGTGTATTTGTCGGGCGGGTCTGGAAGCCGGATGTGGCGGGACCAGCGCTTTGTGTGCTCCGGGACGGAGCGCTGATCGACATTACGTCACCCGAGGCGCCGACCATGCGCGATCTTCTGGAGATGGACGATCCGGCGGGCTATGCGCGCGAACGGGCGGCAGGCAGAGAGAGGCTTGGTACGCTCGAGGCGATTGCCGCAGAGCGCCCTGCCGACACCACGGGCAGCGCGCGCGCACATCTGCTCGCTCCCAACGATCTGCAGGCGGTGAAGGCCTGCGGCGTGACCTTTGCGCGCTCGATGATCGAGCGGGTGATCGAGGAACGTGCGGCGGGCGACCCATCGAAGGCGGCGGCGATCCGCGAGCGGTGCCAGGCGATCATCGGCGATAGCCTGCGTGACCTGAAGGCGGGATCCGAGAAGGCCGAAGCGGTGAAGCGGGCGCTGATTTCGGAAGGCGTGTGGTCGCAGTATCTCGAAGTGGGTATCGGGCCGGATGCGGAGGTGTTTACCAAGGCACAGCCCATGTCTTCGGTCGGCCACGGAGCGGAAATCGGGCTTCACCCGGTTTCAAACTGGAACAACCCGGAGCCCGAAATCGTGCTGGCGGTGGACAGTTCTTGCAGGGTGAAGGGGGCGGCGCTCGGCAATGACGTCAATCTGCGCGATGTGGAGGGGCGCTCGGCGCTGCTTCTCGGCAAGGCCAAGGACAACAACGCCTCCTGCGCCATCGGGCCGTTCATCCGGCTGTTTGACGACGGGTATGGCATGGACGATGTGCGGGGCGCGGAACTCGACCTTCTTGTGACGGGCGAAGATGGTTTCGTGCTTGAAGGCAAGAGCTCGATGGCGGAAATCAGCCGCGATCCGCTCGATCTGGTGGCGCAGACCTGCGGGCGGCACCATCAATATCCTGACGGGTTCATGCTTTTCCTGGGCACGCTGTTTGCGCCGACGCAGGACCGTGACGTGCCCGGTGAGGGATTTACGCACAGGGTGGGCGATCAGGTGACGATTTCGAGCCCGGCGCTTGGCGCGCTGACAAACAGGGTGCGGCTTTCCACCGATTGCCCTCCCTGGGCTTTTGGAGCGGCGGCGCTGATGCGCAATCTAGCCGGGCGGGGACTTCTTGGGTGAGGAGAGGTGTGCCTGAATAATTACGAGCACCAGGATTCCTTGAAGCCGCGCCAGCGATGGGCGAGACCCTCGGCGATGAGCTGATCGCCGAGAGGTTTTCCATTGCGGTAGAGGCTTCTGAGCTTGCGGCCATAGACATCGCGGTCGCGCAGGCTCGTGCGCCGGACCTCAAACGGGCCGGCATTGACCATCTGCTGAAAGCGGCGCTGGGCGCGGCGGGCGAGCCGGGCTTCCTGGGCGCATTGGGGCGAAAAGAGCTCTGGCGTGTTGAAGCCGGTCACTCTGATCTTCTCGCCATCGATGTAGAGCGTATCTCCATCAACGATACAGTTGAGGCGTTTCCCGCTTGCACAGACAGGGAAATAGCGGACAACGAAGGGGTGACTTTCGGAACGAGAGTCCGTGAGGAGGTTCGAGATTCTGTCGGTAGGAATGACCGAATAATGTGCCGCCGCCCACCCGGTGACGAGGGCGAGTGTGATCAGTCCAAACCCTTCTTTCAAAACCTGAAACGGGCGCACTGGCCAGCCTTTGCGCCTGCCGGTGCGCTCTGAGCCCGTGCGCCACGGACTGTTGCTTCCGCCTGACCTTGAGGAAAAGTTGTAGATGCGTGCCATCGTCCGCTCCCTGGCGGCAGTTGATCAAACGCATCTGAAGATGGGGTTTTGTTGCGGGAGCGAATTTTAATAATTGCGCTCTGACACGTATTGCTCTCGCTGGCGCAGTTCAGCCGGGCGGAGCGATGCGCTGGAAGAGATGCTCATAGCTGATGACGAGACCCAAATCGTCCATGGTGAGGTCTGCTTCGAAGCCACTCGACAATCCCAGATCGATGTAATGAACGGTATTTGGACCCTGACGCAGATAGCGCTGACGTGAGCGCGCGACTGTGAGCGCCGGTCCGTCGATGAAGGCGGTGTCGAGCGTGAGGTGTTCGCCGGGCGTGGCCGGCGTCCGGCGGATGGGCGGAGTGTTGCAGAACGGGGTGACGGAAAGGTCCGGCTCGGCGGCCCCGTCAAGATCGGGGCGGGGCGCTCCGTTTATCCGCCAGCCGGTTCCTGCGCGCTCGAGATGCAACTGGCCATGACCCTCGCCGTTCCAGCGTTCAACTGTGAGGCTCTGCGTGTGCCACGCGGCGTCGAGCGTCCAGCTGTAGTCTATGCGGCAGCCGCCGGATTCCAGACACAGGACCGTGGAGCGGGCCTCGACGCCCTGCTGGCGGATGGAAAGGGTGAGCCGCTCCAGCCCGTCCATATCCGTGCGGCGCCAGAAAAGCTGCATGGATTGTTCGACCGAGTTTCGCATCGGCTGCCTCCGGGAGCCTGCACTGCGCGGTGAGACTATCGGCTTCGCACGGGATCGCAAGAACGGGTGGCCGCGCGGGTTGCATCTCTTGACAGTGCGGGACCGGCAAAGGATATGAATGGCCATGATCGAGCAGGACACGCACATCGTTTCCCGGTTGGCCGGCATCTTCCAGGGCGAGATGCCGGAGCCTGAATCACGCTGAGAAAAAGACGCGGATCATACTCCTGCAGCCTCGCCGCGACGCGGACGGGGTTTTGTGCGTAAATCTGTGCCCCGTCCATTTTTGAGAAATGGAGACAATCAATGGCGCAGAACATCTATGACAATTCCGATTTTTTCAAAGGCTATAGCCAGCTTCCACGGCAGGTACACGGGCTGGCAGGCGCGCCGGAATGGCCGGCCATCGCTGCCATGCTGCCGGATGTGACGGATCGGCGTGTCGTTGATCTGGGATGCGGGTTTGGCTGGGCCTCACGCTATCTGCGCGAGGCCGGCGCGCGGAGCGTTCTCGGGCTCGACGTTTCGCAGAACATGATCGCGCGGGCGCGTGCCGACACTGACGATGCGGCCATCGACTACCGGATCGCCGACCTGGAGACGCTTGAGCTGCCCGGAGGGGCGTTCGACTTCGCGTTCAGCGCGCTGACCTTTCACTATATCCGTGATTTCGAGCGGCTGGTGCGGACGATCCACGGAGCGCTGACACCAGGCGCGCATTTCGTGTTCACCATCGAACATCCGGTTTTCATGGCGGCCATGCGGCCGCGCTGGCTGCCGGATGAAGACGGGCACAAAACCTGGCCGGTCAATTGCTATGCAATGGAAGGGGAGCGGCGCACCGACTGGTTCGCCAGGGGCGTGCTCAAATACCACCGCACCATGGCGACGACGCTGAACGCGCTGATCGGCACGGGATTTGCGCTGCGCGAAATCAGGGAGTTCGCACCGACCGAGGTGCAGATTGCGCAGATGCCGGAACTGGCCGAAGAACTGGAGCGGCCGATGATGCTTCTGGTTTCGGCGCAGCGGTGAGGGAGTGGCGGTGGCTTGCATGATTTGGACAATTGTCCTAATCATGCAAAACCACTTGCAACGAGGTCTTCATGGCTGCCGCTTCCACCCGCCACAACATCATCGAAATCGCTGATGATCTGTTTTATCGGGGCGGGTTTGAGGCGACGTCGTTTGCGGACATTGCCGTAAAGGCCAGCATCTCCCGAGGCAATTTCTACTATTATTTCAAGACCAAGGACGAGATTCTGAATGCCGTCATAGACCGGCGGCTTCGGCGCACCCGGACAATGCTGGACGGGTGGGAAGCGCAGGCTCCGAAACCGCGCGAGCGGATTGTTGCCTTCATTGAACTTCTGATCGCCAACCGTGCTCCGATCATGGCCCATGGATGCCCGGTTGGCACATTATGCGCCGAACTCGCCAAGCTCGACCACGTGCACCAGGAGCGGGCGGCGGAGATTTTCGGCCTGTTTGCCCATTGGCTTGAAGAGCAGTTCAGGGCGCTGGGCGCGGATGAGGCGGCGCGGGAATGGGCGCTGCATGTGCTGGCCTGGTCGCAGGGCGTGGCGTCGCTCGCCACGGCGCTCAAAGACGGAGATTTCATCCGCCGGGAAGTGGCGGACATTACTACCTGGCTCGACGGCCGGATTGCATCATTGTCGAATTGAGGAGTTTCTTCGCATGTTTGTGACGCTTTTGAAGTTTGCCGAGAACCGGAGTGCTGCCAGGGATTTCATGGCGGCGCACAATGAATGGATTGCCAAGGGGTTTGCCGATGGTGTGTTCCTGAGCGTCGGCTCCTTGCAGGAGGGCGGCGGCGCGGTGATTGCTCATGGCGAGAGCCGCGAGGCCCATGATGCGCGCATTGCCGCCGATCCCTTCGTGGAGCATGGCGTGGTGAGAGCGGAGACTTATGAGATCGACCCGAAGCGCACGGTGCCAGCGCTGGAGTTTACGAAGGCGGCGTAGCGGTAGGGCGGGCAGGTGCGTTTTGACAGTTGCGATGCCATTCAACGGGGAAAACCGCTGAAACGCTGGGCTAGGCAATGGGAAATCGGCCTGATTGAGAAAACCAATCCTGAATGGAACGCGCTTTGCGGAATTGGGGCTTGCCCCGGGGCTCCATGCCATTCCGGTGATGCTTTACGCGAATAGAAAAGGCCCGCACCTAAGGTACGGGCCTTGTTTCAATCACTTGGAGCGTCGCTGCTATCGCCTCAGCTACACCCGCTCGTCGCGCCGCAGGTGTCGCACTTCTCGCAGGTGCCGTTGCGCACCATGGTGAAGTTCTGGCATTCCGAGCACATATTGCCCGTGTAACCCTGCATGATCGCCTGCTGGCGGCGGTGGGTTTCCACCTTCTTGGCGTCGGCGGCTTCCGTAGCGGCGGCTTCGGTGAAGACATCGTTGATGTCGTTGTCCTGCGCCACCTCTTCGGCCAGTTCCTTCGCACGCTCCTCATAGTCACGACGGAAGGCAGTGGCCTCTTCCTGCAGTTCGGAGACCGCCGGTTTCAGCGCATGCACCGTTGCTCCGGAGGAGATGGCACGCACCGTGCTGCCGGATGACCCCTTGGGTTCGCCACCGGACTTGCCCGAAACGACCTTGAGCGGCGCGCCGCGGGTCAGGCCCTTGGAATAGGGCAGGGCCTTGCCCTCATTGATGCCGCGGCCAAGCGCGGTGTTGGTGAAGTCGGACGTGTCCACATGGGCAAGGTCGGACCGGTCGAGATAGGAAACGGCCAGCTCGCGGAACACATAGTCGAGGATCGACGTGGCGTTCTTGATCGCGTCATTGCCCATGACCATGCCGGCCGGCTCGAACTTGGTGAAGGTGAAGGCTTCCACATATTCGTCGAGCGGCACGCCATATTGCAGACCGAGCGAGATGGCGATGGCGAAATTGTTCATCATGGCGCGGAAGGCTGCGCCTTCCTTGTGCATGTCGATGAAGATCTCGCCGAGGCGGCCATCGTCGAATTCGCCGGTGCGCAGATAGACCTTGTGCCCGCCGATCACCGCTTTCTGGGTGTAGCCCTTGCGGCGGTTGGGCAGCTTCTCGCGCTCGCGCACCACTTTCTCGACCACGCGCTCGATGATCTTTTCCGAGACCGCCGCAGCCTGAGCGGCGGTTGGTGCTGCGACCAGCTCCTCGACCAGATCGTCGGCATCCTCTTCATCGTCGGCGATGAGCGAGGCATTGAGTGGCTGCGAGAGTTTTGAGCCGTCGCGGTAGAGCGCGTTGGCCTTGAGCGCCAGCTTCCAGGAAAGGAGATAGGCCTCCTTGCAGTCCTCGACCGTGGCCTCGTTGGGCATGTTGATGGTCTTGGAGATGGCGCCCGAGATGAAGGGCTGGGCAGCCGCCATCATGCGGATGTGGCTTTCCACCGAGAGATAGCGCTTGCCGATCTTGCCGCACGGATTGGCGCAGTCGAAGACGGGCAGGTGCTCTTCCTTCAGATGCGGTGCGCCTTCCAGCGTCATGGCACCGCAGATGTGGATGTTGGCTGCCTCGATCTCCTTCTTGTTGAAGCCGAGGGCGGCCAGCATGTCGAAGGAGAAATCGTCGAGCTGTTCGTCGGTGAAACCGAGCTTCTCCCGGCAGAAATCTTCACCCAGCGTCCACTTGTTGAAGGCGAACTTGATGTCGAAAGCCGATTTGAGCGCGGCGTTGACGGCGGCGATCTTCTCGTCGTCGAAACCCTTGCCCCTGAGGCTGGTCGGTTGATGGACGGCGCCTGGTCGAAATTGCCATGACCGACGGCATAGGCCTCGATCTCGGCGATCTGTGCTTCGGAATAGCCGAGCGTGCGGAGCGCTTCCGGAACGGCGCGGTTGATGATCTTGAAGTAGCCGCCACCGGCCAGCTTCTTGAATTTTACCAACGCGAAATCAGGCTCGATGCCGGTCGTGTCGCAGTCCATGACGAGGCCGATCGTGCCCGTGGGCGCGATGACGGTGGCCTGCGCATTGCGGTAGCCATGCTTTTCGCCGAGCTCGAGCGCGCGGTCCCAGGCGGCGCGTGCATGCTCGATCAGGTCGGCATGCGGGCACTCGTCCGCCTTGAGGGGGACCGGGTTTACGGACAGGCCCTCATAACCCTCGCTCTGGCCATGGGCGGCGCGGCGATGGTTGCGGATGACGCGCAGCATGTTTTCGGCATTGCGCTCATAATCGGGGAACGCGCCGAGCTCGCCGGCCATTTCGGCCGAGGTGGCATAGGAAACACCTGTCATGATCGCCGTCAGCGCGCCGCCAATGGCGCGGCCTTCCGGTGAATCGTAGGGGATGCCGGAGGTCATCAAGAGGCCGCCGATATTGGCATAGCCGAGACCCAGCGTGCGGTACTCGTAAGAGAGCTTTGCAATCTCCTTGGACGGGAACTGGGCCATCATGACGGAGATTTCGAGCACCATGGTCCACAGGCGCACTGTGTGCTCATAGGCCGCGATGTCGATGGAGCCGTCCTTGTTGCGGTACTGCAAAAGGTTCATCGATGCGAGATTGCAGGCCGTGTCGTCCAGGAACATGTATTCCGAGCACGGGTTCGAGGCGCGGATCGGGCCCGCCGCCGGCGAGGTGTGCCAGTCGTTCATGGTGGTGTTGTAGTGCAGGCCCGGATCGGCCGACGCCCACGCGGCATAGCCGATCTTCTCCCACAGATCGCGGGCCTTCACGGTTTTGGCGATCTTGCCGTCGATGCGGTTGATGAGGTTCCAGTCGCCATCGGCTTCGACGGCACGCAGGAAGTCGTCCTTCAAGGAGACGGAATTGTTTGAATTCTGGCCGGAGACGGTGAGATAGGCCTCCGAATCCCAGTCCGTGTCATAGGTTTTGAAGCCGAGATCGGTATAGCCCTGCCGCGCGAACTGGATGACGCGCTGGATGTAGTTTTCCGGCACGGCATTGCGCTTGGCGGCCTTGATCTCACGCTTCAGCGCCGGGTTCTTGGACGGGTCGAAGCAATCATCATTGGCGCCCTCGCAATTGATGCAGGCCTTCATGATGGCGTCGAGATGCTTCCTGGCGATCTTGGAACCGGTGACGAGGGCAGCAACCTTCTGCTCCTCCTTCACCTTCCAGTCGATATAAGCCTCGATATCGGGATGGTCAGCATCGACCACGACCATCTTGGCCGCGCGGCGGGTTGTGCCGCCCGACTTGATGGCGCCGGCGGCACGGTCGCCGATCTTGAGGAAGGACATGAGGCCCGACGACTTGCCACCGCCAGAGAGCTTCTCACCTTCGCCGCGCAGATGCGAGAAGTTGGAACCGGTGCCCGAACCGTATTTGAAGAGGCGTGCTTCGCGGACCCATAGATCCATGATGCCGCCTTCATTGACGAGATCGTCGCCGACCGACTGGATGAAGCACGCATGGGGCTGCGGGTGCTCATAGGCCGATTTGGATTTCACCAGCTTGCCGGTGAAGGGGTCGACGTAATAGTGGCCCTGGCCGGGACCGTCGATGCCATAGGCCCAGTGCAGGCCGGTGTTGAACCACTGCGGCGAATTGGGGGCAACGCGCTGGGTGGCGAGCATGTAGCACAGCTCGTCCATGAACGCCTGCGCGTCTTCCTCGCCATTGAAATAGCCGCCCTTCCAGCCCCAGTAGGTCCAGGTGCCGGCGAGACGGTTGAATACCTGCGCGGCGCTGGTCTCGGAGCCATAGCGCTCATCCTCGGGCAGGTCCTTCAGGGCTTCCTCGTCAGCCACCGAACGCCACAGGAAGGAGGGGACGTCGTTCGCCTCGACCTTCTTAAGGCGGGCGGGCACACCGGCCTTGCGGAAATATTTCTGGGCCAGAATGTCACTGGCGACCTGTGAGAACTGCGCCGGAACGTCGATGTTCTCCAGCCGGAAGACAATGGAGCCATCCGGGTTCTTGATTTCGCTTGTGGCCTTACGGAAGGAAATCTCCGCGTATGGGCTCTGGCCTTGCTTTGTGAACCGGCGTTCGATGCGCATTTTATCCTCTTCGCCCCTAATCCAAATATAGTGTCTGCAACGGTCAATGCCTCATCACATTTTTACCGCACAGACGCTGTGTCCGCCGACTGCCGCTCGCCGGAACGAACGACTCTCCTTTACCGAAGGTTGGTGCCTCGTGGCGGGCCGGGAAGACGGCCCTCTTGAAGCGATGTCTCGCAGTCTGCGAAACCGCCCCCAACCTGACGCCGATGCAACGCTAACGTCACATAACATTCACATTATCTGGTGCACAGAATATCTGAAGACACTAAATATAGTGTTAACAGCTTCTTTATGCCAGTTCGGCACACGCGCCCCCGTTTGATTTTTTCACGGCGCAAACGGCACCGCACCGCCCAAAATTCTGTTCGGGCAGGTCTCGGAAACTCAATACAAAATTGGAAAATCGACCGGGTTTTCGCCGACCAATCGCACCTTACGAACGCAGGCGCGAAACCCATAAAAGGCGACTCGTATCGTCACGTCAAGGAGTCGGGTCTGGATCATTTATGACCGCAAGATGTTGTGTGTCGCATATGTGAATAATGGGGAAGCTCCTGGACACTGTTGCGGTTTTCAAAACCCAGCGTTCCCGGTATCTGGCGCGGGCAGGGAGCAGAAAAAACGCGCGGTGAAAAAACCGCGCGTCAAAAAAGCCGAATGAAGAAAAATGGTGTCAGGCGACGAAATCAAGCACCAGGAATATGACAGCCGAAAGCAGGGCGGCTGCCGGAACCGTCGTCACCCAGGCGGCGACGATGGTGCGCACATGGGCGCGACGCACGAGCTTGCGGCGGGCGATTTCCTCACGTGACGTCTTCTGCAGTTCGATCTCCAGATCATCGTCGTCGCTGGCGCCGTTGTCCGCCTTGAGCCGCACGCCCTTGCGTTCAAGATACGCACGGCGGCGCTTCGAATGCGCCGTATACCATTCGCGGAAGAAACCGACGCCGAAAATCGCGCCAACGGCGGTGTGGGTGGAACTGATCGGCAGGCCGAGACCGGAAGCAATGATGACGGTGATGGCAGCCGACAGCGCGACGCAGAAGGCGCGCATGGGGTTGAGCTTGGTGATCTGTTCACCGACCATGCGGATGAGTTTGGGCCCGAAGAGAACGAGGCCGATGGAAATTCCGGCTGCACCAATGACCATCACCCAGAGGGGGATGGTGACGGTGGTGTTGACGGTGCTCTCGTGGACCGTGAAGACGATTGCCGCCAGGGGGCCGACAGCATTTGCCACGTCATTGGCGCCATGGGCGAAGGAGAGGAGTGCGGCCGAGATGACCAGGGGAACCTTGAAAAGGCTGCGCAACGACTGGTTGCGGTTCTCGAGACCCTCCGACTGGGCATGCACGAAGAGGTGCGCCAGGAACCACGTCACGGCGAAGAAGGCGAAGCCGATGATCGCAGCGCCCGTGCCGCTGACGGGAAAGACCTTTTTCAGCCCCTTGAGCGTGAGATAGGCGGCGAACGCACCGGCCATGATGGCAATCAGGAGCGGCAGCCAGCGCCGCGCCGCCGAGATCTTGTCGTCCTGATAGATGATCGCGGTCTTGATGAAAGCGAGGAACAGGGCGGCGATGACGCCGCCGACAACGGGGGAGACGACCCAGCTTGCTGCGATCTGCGTCATCATCGCCCAGTCGACAGAAGAGAAGCCGGCTGCGGCAATACCGGCACCCATGACCCCGCCGACCACGGAATGGGTGGTTGAAACGGGAGCGCCGATCCAGGTCGCCAGGTTGATCCACAGTGCCGAGGAGATGAGGGCGGCCATCATGGCCCGTACGAAAGCCTCGGGCGTTCCTACGGCAGCCGGATCGATAATGCCCTTGGAGATCGTGTCGACCACATCACCGCCGGCAATCAGTGCGCCGGCACTTTCGAACACGGCAGCAATGAGCAGCGCGCCACCAAGCGTCATGGCCTTGGCGCCCACTGCGGGGCCGACATTGTTGGCCACATCGTTCGCGCCGATGTTCAGCGCCATATAGGCGCCGATCGCGGCGGCGGCGATGATGATCACCGCGCGCGGCTCACCAAATGTGTAGGTGGCGGCGAAAATGGCGGTAAGCGCCAGGAAGAGAAGGCCAAGGCCCGGTGCGACCAGACCGCGCGCGACGGTGGTCGTGGCCTCCTCGACGTGCACCAGCTTGTCGAGGTCCTTGTCGAGGGTCTGCTTGCGCGGATTGGTGGCGGTGTCGCTCATTCCATTTCCAGTTTCGGCTGGGCCATTTCCAGTTTCGGCCGGTGCTGTGCCGTTAAGCCGGCATATCGCAAAGAAGTCCGGTCCCGGTTAGGAAACAATGTTCCGCGCGGCAAGTCCTGACGATGAAAAAGGCCGTTCAGGCGGCGATTTCCCGTGGATTGTGCGCGAACCGAATCAGGAGTTCACCCAGATCGGGTTCCTTAACGGCAGCGGCTGCCTCTGCCGGCGAAAACCACTGACGGGTCCGCTGTTTGCGCTCCGGCCATTTTGCGCGCTCTTCCGTCACCTCGAGCGGAACGACGGCGACCTCGCAGGGCCACTCGACGCCTGTTCCGTCGAGTTTATGATAGTAGAAACGCCCGATTTCACCTTCGCCTGGCTTCCCGCGGACGCCCGCTTCCTCGCGCGCTTCGCGCTGGGCGGCCATGGCAAGCGTTTCCGCACCTTCCGGCCACCCTTTGGGCAGGACCCAGCGGCCGGTGCCACGACTGGTGACGAGCAGGAATTCGACACGTTTGCCATCCGGGGTTTTCCGCCACGGCAGGGCAGCGGCCTGCACACGGCGCGGATTGCCGCCGAACAGACGCCGAACCGTTTCGGTCAACCGCAAACGTGTGCCGTGAGTGAAAATCGTACTTCTCCTTCGCCCGGGCACATCGCGCCGGGATTCATGACTTTCCTGCAAATAACTGTTTCTACGCTAAATTCACGCGCCGGGCGGACGTTTTCCGCCGAACTGCTCTCGCGCTCGAATCATGGGGCGCAGAAAGCCTGATGGCAGACATAGTGAATTGACGACAGAAATCAAGCGTTTGGCGCAACAATCGTGCGTCAAACCATTAATCCTCAGGGTCGTGTTGCGCGTTCCATTTCTCTTCGTGGACGTGTTTCTTCACATCATCACGGCGTCGCCAGCCGCGCTTTTCGAGTTCGGGCCGGTCATGGAAGCCGCGCACATGCCCCAGGCAGAGATAGCCCACCAGACGAATGCGATCGGGAATGCCAAGCACCGATTTGACCTGATCCTCGTGCAGAATGCTCACCCAGCCGACGCCGATGCCTTCCGCGCGCGCCGCCAGCCACAGATTCTGGATCGCGCACACGGTGCTGAAGAGATCCGTGTCGGCCATGTGGGTGGAACCGAGAATGACGGGACCACCGCGCGCGGGATCGCTGGTTACGCAGATATTGAGTGGCGCGGACAGAATTCCTTCAAGTTTCAGGGTGCGATACCGGGCCTGTTTCTGCGCGGGAAACCGTTTTGCGGCTTCTTCATTGGCCCTGGCGAAGATTTCGGCGACCTGGACGCGCGTTTCCCTGTCGCGGACGAGAATGAAATCCCAGGGCTGGGAGAGGCCCACGGATGGCGCCTGGTGGGCAGCGGCGAGGATGCGGGAAAGCGCGTTCTCGCAAAGTGGGTCAGGCAGGAACTCGCCGCGCACGTCGCGGCGTGTCGCGATGGCACGGTACACGGCGTCGCGTTCGGCGGGAGCGAACGCTTCACCGGACGTCAGATCGTTCGCCGTGCCGGACTTTTGCTCGATGCGCGACATGGGGCGCGTTTCCCCGGGCCCGTTCAGCCGCGCTGGTCTTCGGCGATCGGCTTCTGGTAGGAGAAACCCATGTCCCAGGGGAAATAGATCCATGTATCCTGGGAAACTTCGGTAACGAATGTATCGACCAGCGGCCGCCCCTTCGGTTTTGCGTATATCGTGGCGAAATGTGCCTTCGGCATCATGGCGCGTACGATGGCGGCGGTCTTGCCGGTGTCGGTCAGGTCATCAACGATCAGGACGTTTTCGCCGTCATCCTTCAGAAGCTCCGGGTTGATCTCCTTGAGAACCCTGAGATCGCCCTGTTCCGTGTAGTCGTGATAGGAGGCGACGCAGACGGTCTCGATCAGGCGGATGCCGAGTTCACGGGAGATGACGGCGGCGGGCACCAGACCTCCGCGTGTGATGCAGACGATGGCTTTCCAGTCGCCATTGGCGCCGGCGAGCCGCCAGGCGAGGGCGCGCGCGTCGCGGTGAAACTGGTCCCAGGAGACCGGGAAGGCTTTTTCGGGAAGAGACATCGACATCGCACTCCATATACGCATCGCGGCGGCAGATCGGAATGCGCGGTGAATTAGCCGGAAAGGGATGTCGAGCGCAAGCCCGACACCCTCCGATGACGGATTTTCAGCCCGTCTCCACTGCAAAGACGGGGCGAACCGGCATCAATGTGCCATGAAGGTCGGCACGGTCATGCTCTGCAGAATGGTGCGGGTGGCACCGCCGAACACAAATTCGCGGAGCCTGGAACGCCCAAAGGCGCCCATGACCAGAAGATCGGCGCCCGTGTCGGCGACGCGATTGTCCAGCACCTCACCATGGGAGAGACCGCCAGATTGCTCCACCTTCACCGTGACGTCGATGTCGTGACGGGCGAGTGCCGCGGCGATGGCGGTGCCTGCCATGGCGGCGTCGCGGCGGGGCGTGTCCTGCGGGTCGACGCAGAACACTTCAACGCTGCCTGCTTCCTTCATAAAGGGCAGGGCATCGAAGGCGGCACGCGCTGCCTGGCGGCTACCGTTCCAGGCGAGTATGATCTTCTTGAACTCGGCCTCGCGTGTCTTGTGGATGTAGGGCACGAACAGGACCGGGCGGCCGCTTTCGAAAAGCAGGGCTTCGACATTGGCTTCCATGGCGCCGGCAGCGTCCGGATCGGTCTGCTGGGCGATGACGAGATCGGCACTGCGCGCGCTCTCGATGCCGGATATGGCGGAATCGCCCGAAACACTGTCGAAACCGCGCCATTCATTACCGACGGCTTCCCTGCGGGCGCGCTCGTTGAAAAGGTTGCGGATCACTGCGTGACGGCGGTTTGTCTCTTCCTGCATATCTACGCTCAGATCGACGACGGGTCCGCCCATGGGGGAGGCCATGACCATCGGCAGTGCTTCGGCGTGGAGACCGATGACATGGCTGTCATGACGGGCCGCAAGCGGCAGGGCAAGATCGAGAACGCGCGGGGCGTCGGCTTCGCTTTGAAGAATGGCAAGAATGGTCTTGTAGCTCATGTCAGCCTCCTTGGAGCTGCGATGCAGGGCCGTCTCTATTCCTAACGCTTTGAGAGGCAAAAAGTTTTGCGCCAGATCAACCTTTTACCACCTGCCTGGCGGGAATGGCTTCCAGCATGCCGCGTGTCGCCTCGACAGCCGCCGCAAGCGCCTCCCTCGAACGGGAGCGAACCACGATTTCCGTCCAGAAGGAACCGTCCTGATATTTTGGATAAGAGCCGATGATGGTTTCGGGATGGGCGGCCTGGATTTCGCCGAGCGGACCCCCGATCGCGCCTTCGGGAAGCGGGGAGGGGATGGTCTCGGAGATAAGCCGGGCGCCGGTCCTGAGTTTGGGGATCACATTGTCGAGCATGGCCTGGAAAATTGCCGGCACGCCGGCCATCACATAGACGTTTTCGACGCGGAAGCCGGGGGCGACCGAGATCGGATTTTCTATGTGTTCGGCGCCTTCGGGCATGCGCGCCATGCGCTTGCGTGCCTCGGAGAATTCGATGCCGCGGCGGCCATAGTGCTCTGCAAGAAGCCGGTAGGCCTGCTCGTCATAACCGCATGGGCGACCGAAGGCACGGGCGATGGAATCGGCGGTTATATCGTCGTGGGTGGGGCCGATGCCGCCTGTGGTGAACACGTAGGTGTTGCGGGCGCGCAGCGCATTCACGGCTTCCACGATGGCCGTCTCGTCGTCTGAGACGACGCGCACTTCGCGCAGATCAATGCCGACCGCCGTCAGCATGTCGGCCAGGTGGCCGATGTTCCTGTCCTTGGTGCGGCCTGACAGGATTTCGTCGCCTATGACCACCATCGCGGCCGTTACGAGTTCGCTCATTTCGTGTGTGATCCCTGTTGACCAAAGGAGAGATAAACCTCCGGCAGGGCGGGGGCAATGGGCCTCAAACGGTGAACAGTGTGTCGGCTTTCGTGCGGTTTTTAGTGAACCCGACAGAGGTTAGATGCGTTGAGGTCGCGTCGTCGCGGCAGACGACCGAAACAGAGATTGCAGCAAAAGCGGAGCAGACAATGACCAAGATTCTGGTTCTCTATTATTCGAGCTGGGGCCACATGGAAGCCATGGCGAGGGCCGCCGCCGAAGGCGCGCGGGACGCAGGCGCCGACGTGACCATCAAGCGCGTGCCTGAACTGGTTCCGGAAGAAGTGGCCCAGAAGGCACATTACAAGCTCGACCAGGAGGCCCCGATCGCCGAGCCGCTGGAGCTCGCCGACTATGACGGGTTCATTTTCGGTGTGTCGACGCGCTACGGCATGATGGCGGCGCAGATCAAGAATTTCCTGGATCAGACGGGGCCGCTCTGGGCGGAAGGCAAGCTGATCGACAAGCCGGCCACGGTGATGTCGTCTACCGCCACGCAGCATGGCGGCGCGGAGCTTGCGCTGGCCTCGACGCAGCTCGCCCTTCAGCACCACGGTATGCTGATCGTGCCGCTCTCCTATGCCTATCAGGACCAGATGGGCAACGACAAGGTGCGCGGCGGGGCACCCTATGGCATGACCACGACCACGAATGGTGACGGTTCGCGCATGCCTTCCGAGCAGGAGCTTGAAGGCGCGAAATTCCAGGGCAAGCGGCTGGCCGAAATCACCGCAAGGCTTGCTGGCTGACAGCGGCGAAAGCCGGAAATTCAAGCACAATCGCCCCCGCAGAATTCCGCGGGGGCGATGTCGGTCTTCAAGGCCAGAACGTTTCCACTTCCACTGGATGTTCTACGGGCCGGCCGGTGCCTCGCATTTCGTGCGCCGGAACGCCCATGAAAAAAACCTGTCATCGGGGATCGAGCGCAGGACGCAGGCAATCAGGGCCGTTGCCGCGACTGCGAATGCAAGGCGCCCGGCGAGCACGCCAAGGGCGTCTGCGCCCAGAGCCATGACGATCAGAGTGTCCTCGATAATGCTGTGCGCAAAGCCCATGAATACGCATGAAATGAAGACCTGGCGGGGTGAGATGTTACCCGTTCGCGCTTCGCGGATCAGCAATCCGCCACCGTAGGATATGCCGAGAAACAGACCCACGGCGGTAAACTGTCCCGCTTCCTCCCTTATTCCGGCAAGGCGCAGCGCCGGGGCAAGTATCCGCATCAACAGTGCCATGATGCCCGTCAGCTTCAGGACTTCCAGCCCCCAGGCAAGGGCAAGGAGAATGGCGAGCATGACGGCAAGGGCCTCCAGGAGCCCGAAAAGGAAACCCAGCCAGTCGGTGGAGGCGACGACCGGTATCCAGGTCGGGTTGAGCGGCTCCGCGAGCCAGCCTGTTGTCTCCAGTACATGATGCAGGATGATGGCGTAAACGACGGCACCGGCGATGCGGATCGACGTGGTGATCACAAATCCCGGACCGGCTCTCTGGATGATCTTCTGCTCAATCGGCAGGCCGTGCGCGATCAGCACAAGTGCCGAAAACACCGTGATGTCGGCAACGCTCATCGACGTGGCGGGCACCAGCGTGAAAATCATAGCAATCGCACCCCAGATCCCCACGAGCATGCCCGTTAGCCAGGCAAGGCCCAGTTCCGGCGGCAAACCGAAGAGAGCCATGACGGGCGCCAGAGCGGGCGCCGCGAGATCGATCAGTCCCGCCCGGGACATCACCTCGGTCGCGATTGTGATGGGAACCATGATGCGCACGAGTTCCCAGTATATCTGAAGCGTCTCGAGGGTTTTGTGGATGGCAAAACGGAGTGCGGACATCTCTGTCTCCAAAAATTCACTGCTGCCATTCTCTAGTCCGACGACATTCGCATTTGTGGTCAAAAATTGCATGTTTATGCAATTTTATTGCACTCTAGGATTCGTCATCTGGAGGTATGAATGGATCGGATCGACAGGAAACTGCTGAACCTTCTGCAGCGCGACGCGTCGCGCACCAATGCCGCCCTGGCCGACGAGGTGGGGCTGTCCGCTTCAAGTTGTCTTCGGCGGGTTCGGAGATTGCGTCAATCCGGTGTCATTGACCGGATTGCCGCAATCCTGAACCCGGCCAAGACCGGGCGCACGCTGAAGGCGGTGGTGACGGTGGAGTTGAGACTTCACGGTGAACCGAACACACGGCAATTTCTCGACCTGGCGGCCAGGGAGGAAGCGGTTGCCCAGGCTTATGCCGTGACGGGAGAGGTCGACGCCGTTCTGATCCTGCGTCTGCGGGACATGGAGGAATATGATGCGCTCTGTAACCGACTGTTTCAGGAGCGGATGAATGTTGCGAGATACTGGACGATGATGGTGATTCGAACCGGCAAGGACGACACCATGGTTCCGCTTTGACATGCGCTGACGAAAGCGGCCGCGCCTGCGGTGAAGCAGGAACACGCAAGACCCCATCACGTGGATGCCGACGGGGTTTCACGCGCCATCATGTGCAAGTGAACATGCGTATTCTCTGAAGAACATGCGTATCGCGCTTGATCGCGCGGGTTTCTACCGCTAGTCGTTGAACCGTGCGGACGTGGCGAAACTGGTAGACGCAGCAGACTTAAAATTTGCCGCCTTTGGGCTTGCGGGTTCGACCCCGCGTCCGCACCAGACACGCAGGGAGCGTGAGGCGAACAATGCCGGCACAGCCTACCAGGTGATGCTCAGGCCCAGATTGGCCTCGACTATCTGCGTTTTCTCACCGCCGATATTCGTCGTATAATCCGCTGTTGCGAAAAGGCCGACCTGTTTGGTGAGGTTGGCTACAAGGCCTGCGCCGAGTTCGAGTGATGTGCCATTGAGTTCTGTTGCAACCGCGTCCCCGCCGAAACCGAGGCTATGTTCTGCCGAGAATGTGTGCCAGAGATTGGCCTTGAAATACGGTTTCAGGCTCTGGCCATCGTCTGCCTGAAAATCTCCCGCCAGACGTATTCCCAACCGTCCTGTGACGACGTCGTCTGTTTCGAAGGTGACCGTAGAAAAACGGTCGCTCTGATCGTCGAGTGAGAGATGCTGCCAAATCAACTGGGCCTGCGGTTCCAGGCGCCAGCGATCGTTGAGAGCGACAG
This sequence comes from Nitratireductor aquibiodomus NL21 = JCM 21793, assembly GCF_000615975.1. GTDB lineage: Bacteria > Pseudomonadota > Alphaproteobacteria > Rhizobiales > Rhizobiaceae > Nitratireductor > Nitratireductor aquibiodomus. Next base: position 18,355 of record NZ_BAMP01000023.1, read on the forward strand.
GATAGCCTGTTTCAACCGAGGCTGCGACACCGGTCCCGTCAACCTCGATGGCTTCGCCGGCATTGGAGCGTGCCTCTCCGCCGAACCAGGTACCCGTCACGACGCCGTCCAGATACCAGCCATTGGGCGCAACATGCGTCCAGTAGCCGCCCAGGCTGGTGCCATGAATGTCGAGTTCGCCGACTGCCACGTCATTCCAGCCAATGGCCTGACCGGTGGTGTCACCGTTCATGCGGGCATGACTGATAAAGATTCCGGCCCGGTCAATATGCCCGCTATGGCTTTCGCGTCCAATCAGGTCCTGGCCAAGCTGAAAGCCCAATAAATTCCCGTCAAAACCGGGAGCGACGGTGCCGCCCCATTTGCTTTCGACGGTCTGGCCGAAGAGCCGGCTCCAGCTTGCCGGTAAAACCGTGTCTCCATTCCGCAGAAATGGTTGTGAGCCGCGTCTTTCATGGAACGTGCCAAGCGTGGACGCCGCCAAATGCTGAAGCACAGGCGGGACGGTGGAGTAGGCTGCAACCTCCGGACGGTATAGCGGAACGGTCTCGCCTGTCACGAGGGTCGCGCCCGGAGTGGGCGGGGTTCCCGGTGAAGGCGCAGGCACAGAGGCGAAGTTGCTGGTGGGTTGACGATGGTTGAGCGCAGGTACCAATTCTCCTGCGTGCCGGCGGAGACACCGCCTCTATACAGTTGATACTCGAAAGCCCCGACCGCGACGCGGTCGTTGAGGGAGAACGCGCCAGCGGCGGTCGTTCCGCCTCCTGTCGCCTCGACGACCATGATCCCGTCCTGAACCGTGGTGCCGCCGCTGCCGCCCAGATTGACGATGGAGATGCCGGTGGAACCGGTGGCGGTTCCCTCCGCGATGACAAGCTTGTCCGAAGGCGAGGCATCGTCGCCCAGCACCGTGTTCAGAGACAGAATTCCGCCATCTCCGAAATAATCGCCGGTGATCGTGAACGTATCGGTTGCGCTGTTGCCGCCATTGGTCAGGTCGATGGTGCCGGCATTGCTTACACTTGCTCGTTGGCCGGTGCCGAACGCATTGATGCCGCCAGTCGCCGAGCCGCCGAAGAGAGCGCTGGTCGCGTCGATGTTCATGGATCCGGTGCCGGTGCCGCTGTCGCCGAGGGTAAGCGTCTCGCTACCCGAGAAGGTCAGGGCAGATCCTGCGTTCACATTGATGGTTTCAAGCGTCTGGAAACGATCAGGAGTGTCGGCCACCACGCCTTCAAGCGTCAGGTCGTCTGCGCCGAGGCCGCCGAGAAACGCATTTAGACCGCCAAGATTGGAGGCGTTCAGGTTGCGTAGCGTGGCAGTATCGTCATCACCGCCCAAATCCACATTGCCGCCAATGCTGCCGCCGCCATCCCACAGGAGTGTATCGGTTCCCACGCTCAGCCGGACATCGCCGCCGACAGAACCGCCGGTAATCGTGACGCGGTCGGTGCCTCCGCTGACGCTGATATTGCCACCGATCGAGCCGCCGGAAAGGATGATGGTGTCGTGTCCGAATCCGGCCACCAGATTGCCGTCAATGGTGCCGCCAGACATATCAAAAATGTTGTTGGCCAGTTTCATGTCGACACGACCGATGCGCCCACCCGTCATGACCGCTTCGTCGCCGTCGTCGAAATGATTGACGATATGGCCCCCGGACATGAAGAACGTGTCGAAATGTCCGCCCTGGTTCAGGCTGTCAATCTGGCCGCCAGTCATCCTGAAATCGTCAACGCCGTCGCCCTGCTGCAGCTGACCGTTGATTTCGCCTGAATGCACCTCGACCGTGTCGACGCCGGGACCAAACGTGACATTGCCGTTGATAATGCCGGAGCCGCCAGCGGAGAGTGTCAGGGTGTTGTTGCCTGAAAGGTCCAGAACATCGCCCGTGTGCGTGCCGCTATCACAGACGAATATGTCGTTACCGGCCGTAGGAACCAGAGTGCAGGCGGCGTGAGCGGTGGAAACCGGCCATGCCATGAAACTTCCCAGCGCGCTTCCCGACAATAAGATTGCCGTCAGTCGGCCGTTGAACGTCCGATAATGCATGTGCCCCCTCAAACCACTGGCATCACGACGCAGTTTTTTGTTTTTACCGGATGCCCTTCCTGAAATCTCAGGATCCTATACAGGTCGCATTATGATGCGACGCGATGGTCTTATGCATTTATGACAGACAGTGTTTTGCTGCCCGAGCCCAAAATACCCATGATTTACAAAATATACCGAGACCCAAGTCGACAGACAATTACTTAAATCAATAAAATTCTTATGTTTCGCTTCTTCTCGCGGAAGTGATTTCTTAGCGATAGCTGGCGATGACGTCCAGAAAGCTTCGCCATATCGGTCGAGCTTGGCCTCTCCGATGCCGGAAATTCCGGCCATGGCGCTGCGGGATACGGGGCGGGCGGTGGCCAGTTCGATCAGCGTGCGGTCGTGGAAGATGACATAGGGCGGCAGGTTCTGCGCGCGGGCAATCTCGATGCGCTTTTCACGCAGCGCCTTGAAGAGCTCGGCATCTGCCGGGGCGAGGGCGCTGGCAGCTTCGCTGCCGGAAGAACGGCGGCTCCTGCCCTTTGTCGCCGGGCGGGGAACACGCAGCATCATCGTTGGCTTTTCACGCAGAAACCGCGCGCCGCGCTCGGAAATCGAGAGGCCGCCATGGCCGCTGAAATCCACATCGACGAAGCCGTGGGCGACCATCTGGCGCAGGATGGAGCGCCAGGTGCGCTGATCGTGCTCCTTGCCGATGCCATAGGTGGAGATCTGGTCGTGCCCGAAACGGGTGATGCGTTCGTCCTCCGCGCCGAGCAGCACGGAGACGATATAGGCCTGCCCGAAGCGTTCGCCTGTCCGGTAGATGCATGAGAGCGCTTTCTGCACCGCGATGGAGCCGTCGAAGCGCTCTGGCGGACTGGCGCAGGTATCGCAGTTGCCGCAGGGCTCGCAATCGTCGCCGAAATAGTTGAGCAGGACCTGGCGCCGGCACTGGGCCGTTTCGGCCAGACCGAGAAGCGCGTCGAGCTTCTGCATCTCCATACGCTTGCGCTGGTCTGATGCGTCGGACTCCTCAATGAAGCGGCGGCGCAGCGCAATGTCGTCGAAACCATAGAGCATCATGGCTTCGGAAGGCAGGCCGTCACGACCGGCGCGGCCCGTCTCCTGATAGTAGGCTTCAATGCTGCCGGGCAGATCGAGATGCGCTACGAAGCGCACATCCGGCTTGTCGATGCCCATGCCGAAGGCAATGGTGGCGACCATGATGACTGCTTCCTCGCGCTGGAATCGGGTCTGGTTGGCCTCACGCGCCTCGCGATCCATGCCGGCGTGGTAGGCAAGCGCGTTGTAGCCTTCCGACTGAAGCCAGGCGGCGGTTTCGTCGGTCTTGCGCTTGGAAAGGCAGTAGACGATGCCGCTCTCATCCCTGTGCTTTTCAAGGAACCGCTGGAGCTGACGCCGCGGATTGTCCTTTTCCTCAATGGCGTAGTTGATGTTGGGGCGGTCGAACCCGGCGATGAAGCTGTCGAGCCCGGCAATGCCCAGATGGGCGATGATTTCCGCGCGGGTGGGCGCGTCGGCCGTGGCGGTGAGCGCCATGCGCGGCGTGTCCGGAAACTCTTCGACCAGTGCATCGAGCTGACGGTAATGGGGGCGGAAATCATGGCCCCACTGGGAAAGGCAGTGTGCCTCGTCGATGGCGATGAGCGAGAGTCTGACCTGTTTGAGCCGGTCGAGAACCGCCGGGCGCAGCAGGGTTTCCGGCGAAACGTAGAGGATGTCGAGGGAGCCGTTTCCCATCGCGCGCCAGATGGCCTGGCGGGCTTCGGGCGGCAGGTTGGAGTTGAGCGCGGCGGCCCGCACGCCGGCCTGTTTAAGCGCGGCCACCTGATCGGCCATGAGGGCGATGAGCGGCGAGATGATGAGGCCCAGGCCCGGGCGGCAGAGTGCAGGGATCTGATAGCAGAGCGACTTGCCGCCGCCTGTCGGCATCAGAACGAAGGCGTTGTTGCCGGCGATGACGTGATCGACGATTTCGGCCTGGCGGCCGCGAAAGGCTTCGTATCCATAAACGGTCTTGAGGATATGCGTCGGGTCAGCGGTCACAGCGGTCCTGTCGGGAGAATCGGGTGGTTATTCTCTCATAACAGGTTTGGGCGCGCACTGCAGACGCGCGCGGCGTGGACAGTCAGACAGCTCGGGCGGGGAGCGTTTCTACCAGGAAGTCGAGGAACGCACGCACCTTGGCCTGCACATGGCGGGCGGAGGGGTAGATCGCGTAGAGTGTGGTGTTCATCGGTGTCCAGTCGGCGAGAAGCGGGACGAGGTGGCCGGAGGCGAGGTCGTCCTGCACATAAAGTCTCGGAATAAGGCTTACGCCGAACCCGGCGCGCAGCGCATCGCGCACGGCGAGGCTCGAGGTGACTTTGTAGCGGCCGTTGACCGGCACGCTGACGCTGCGGCCGGCCTTGTGGAAAGTCCATTCGTCCGCGTGGCCTGAAAGCGTGAACTGCACGCATTCGTGGCGGCGCAGCTCCTCCGGTGCGGCGGGTGGTGCGTTGCTTTCGAGATAGGCGGGCGCGCAGCACAGGACGTGATCGAGGATGAGCAGCGTGCGGGCGATCAGGCTCGAATTTTCCAGCCGGTCGCTGCCGCGAATGACCAGGTCGAAACCATCCTCGACAATGTTGACGCGGCGGTCGTCGAGCCTCAGGTCGAGGGTTATCTCCGGATAGCGTTCGAGAAAGCGCGGGATTGATGCCGACAGGGCGACGAGGCTCGCCGCCATGGGGGCGCTGACGCGCAGGAGACCGCGTGGCTCCTGCTGGAGCGGCCCAAGGGTGGCGTCGGCCTCCTCCAGATCGTCGAGAATGCCGGCGATGCGTTTGTGATAGAGCGCGCCTGCCTCTGTGAGGCTCATGCGACGCGTCGTGCGGTTGATGAGACGGACGGCGAGATGCGCTTCCAGCTCTCTGATGTTCTTGCTGACGGCCGCGGGGGACAGGCGCAGGCGCCGCGCAGCCTCGGCGAAGCTGCCAAGTTCAACGACCGTTCGGAACACGGTGAGGGCGGTGAGGCGATCCATAATTCAACACTGTAAGTCAATAGTCATTCGTCTGAGTCGCATATTATCAATCGGATCGCAATGAACTAGCTATGCCTTCATGTTCGACGCCGATAGAGTTCTGAAAGGCAGGTGACCCGTGGCGATTGACAGGGAGCAGAGTGTGATGCGTGCCCATCTGGGCATGCTTTTGTGGGCGCTGATCGTCGGGGCCTCGTTCCCCGCGGTCGGGTTCCTGTCCGACGACTTGCCGCCGCTGCTTCTGACGGCGCTGCGTTTCGCCATCGCGGCACTCGCCATGGTGCCGATGGTGCGCGGACGCGAGGACTGGCGGCCGAGCCTGCCGGCCCTTGCGCTCTACGCGGTGATGGGGCTCTGCCTTGCGGGATTTTTCGGCATCATGTTCTGGGCTGCGCATCGGGTGACCGCGCTTTCCATGTCGGCGCTTTTTGTGACGATGCCTCTGATTGCCTACGGGCTGGGGCGGATGCTGGGCGTCGAGCCGCGTGCGGGCGGGCTGTTGGCCATTCTGGGGCTTGGGGCTCTCGGTGCGCTGGCGCTGGCCATGGCGCAGACGGGCGGCGACCTCGCCCAGTTGCAGTTCGGCTGGAACGAGGTGCTGTTCTTTGTGGGCTGCATTGCGTCTGCGCTCTACCCCGTGCTTTCCAAATGGGGGCTGGCGCGGAACCTGCTTTCGAAGGATGCGGCGGCGCGTACTTTCTGGAGCCTCGCCGGCGGCGGTGTGCTGATCGCGCTGGCCGGTGTGACTTTCGAGCCGGTCGATGCGCTTTCGCGGATGCAGATGGGCGATATCCTTCTCGTTGCCTATCTCGGCGTCTTTTCAAGCGGCGTGACCTTCTGGCTCATGCAGCGCGGCACGGGTGTGCTGACGCCGGGTGCGGTGACGGCCTACAGCTATCTCGTGCCCTTCGTTTCCATGGTGGTGCTCTTCGTGACCCGGCCGCAACTGATCGGCTGGCACTGGCTGCCGGGCAGCCTGATGGTGATTGCCGCTATCGTGACCCTTTTGAAGCGTGGCTCGGGCGTTGCCTCCCGGCCCGTTGGGCAGACTGGCTGACGCTGGCTGCACCCTTCTTCAAATCTCAAAACACTCAATTCTGGAGGACGATCATGCGGATCGCCGTGCTTGGTGCGAATGGAAATGTGGGTTGTCGCGCGGCGGCCGAAGCGCTTGCGCGTGGCTATCGGGTGACGGCCGTAGTGCGGGACAGGAAACGTGTGACGAATGTGCCTGAAGGCGCGGCGATCGTGGTTGCGGATGTGAGCGACGCAGATGCAATCGCGCGGCTGGCGCGGGAACATGATCTGCTTATCGCCGCAACACGGCCGGCAGGCGGACATGAAGGCGATCATGCCGCGATGACGGATGGGATTCTGGCCGGACTCAAGGGCAGTTCCGCCAGGCTGATCATGGTGGGCGGGGCGGCTTGCCTCGCCGTGCCGGATTCCGATGGCGGCCTTGTGCTGGATGATCCACGCTTCGTACCGCCGGCGATCCGCCCAATCGCACAGGCAAGCCTTGACCAATACCGGCGTTGCCAGGAGGCCGACGATGTGGACTGGACCTATCTTTGCCCGCCGGCGCTGCTGGAACCGGGCGAGCGGACCGGTCGATATCGGCTCGGTGCGGGGGAATTGTTGCTCGATTTGGCCGGGCGGTCCGCGATTTCCATGGAGGATTTTGCCGTCGCGCTGGTGGATGAGGCGGAAGAGGCGCGACACCGCCGCGCCCGCTTCACCGTCGCCTATTGAGACAGGGCGGTGCTTCCTCAGGCGTTGCTGCCGCCATCAACGGCCAGCGAAGCGCCGGTGATATACTGACCTTCAGGACTGGCAAGGTGGGCGACCATGGCGGCGATATCATCCGGCGCGCCATAGTGGCCCACCGCGTTCAGGGCGCGCTGCCCGTCCGCACCTGGCCCGTCGGCGGGGTTCATGTCGGTGTCGGTGGAGCCTGGATCCACCACATTGACGGTGATGCCACGCGCGCCGACATCGCGGGCGAGCCCCTTGGTGAACCCGATGAGCGCTGATTTGCTCATGGAGTAGAGCGTGACACCGCCATGGGGAACACGCTGGGCGAAACAGGAACCAATGGAAATGATCCGCCCGCCTTCGCGCATGTGCGAAAGGGCTGCCTGTGAGGCGACGAATACGCCCTTCACGTGGATGCCGATTGTGCGGTCGATCTCTTCCACGGTGACGGCCTCCGGCGGGCCGTAGGGGAAGATGCCTGCGTTGTTCACAAGAATATCGAGCCGGCCGAAGGTCTCGGCGGCGGTGTTGACCGCAGCGGTGACAGCCTGCGGATCGGCACTATCAGCCTGAATGGCGAGGCCGCGAGCACCGATGGCCTCTATCTCCGCCACAATGCCTTCAGCCTTTGCAGCACTTGCCGCATAGGTGATTGCGACGTCTGCGCCGCGCACTGCAAGACGCCTGGCGATGGCCGCTCCAATGCCGCGGCTGCCCCCTGTGATGAGGGCTGCCTTGCCCTGCAGATCCCGGTTGATTTCCGTTCCGGTCATGTCGTTCTCCTATTTATGTACCGATCGTTATAAAAATAGTCAGGCTTGAGAAATCGGGTCAAGGAAATTATTTACGGCTTGGTACAAAAGGTATTCGAGATGGCTGGACGCGGCAGGCCCAGAGCATTTGACAGGAACGAAGCGCTGCATCAGGCGATGCGGGTGTTCTGGTCGTGCGGATATGAAGGCGCTTCGATGAATGAGCTCGCCGAGGCAATGGGCATCAACAAACCCAGCCTTTACGCAGCTTTCGGCTGCAAAGAGGCGCTGTTTCGTGAAGCGATTGAGCTCTACGAGCGCGAGGAGGGCGCGCCTGTTGGCGAAGCCCTGCAGAATGGGAGCACGGCGCGTATCGCCATCGAGGCTGCGCTGCGTGTCAATGCACAAAGCTATACAAATCCCGATAATCCGCGTGGTTGCATGGTGGTGATCTCAGCACTTGCCGGAGCGCCGGAGAACAACCCTGTCTGCCGCTTTCTGGCCGAGAACAGGCGTGACAGCGAAGAGGGTTTTCGCCGCCGCGTGGAGCGCGGCATTGCCGATGGGGACGTGCCTGAAAGCGCGAATCCGAGCAGTGTTGCGGCTTTCTACGCAACCGTAATGCACGGGCTTTCAATCCGGGCGCGGGATGGGGCTACATCCGACGAGCTTGAACGGGTGGTCGACAGCGCCATTGCTGCCTGGGATATGATTGCGCGCTGACAGACCTTTCTGCTGAAACAGGCTGGCGTGGAAGACGCGGGTTTGCCAAAGTGGATCCTCCATCAGGAGGATATCATGCCCGATACCAAGCCCGTGCAGTCCACCGAACTCAAGCCATGGCACGCGGTCGCGCCGCTTCTGGTGGATGTGGCCATGGGACGCCGACCGGCCGATCTGGTGGTGCGCAACGGGCGCTGGGTGAATGTCCATTCGGGCGAAGTAATCCCCGCGACAGATATTGCCATCGTGGCGGGGCGTTTTGCCTATTGCGGGCCGGATGCGAGCCACGCCATCGGTGAGAAGACCAAGGTGGTCGACGCGATGGGGCGCTATCTGGTTCCAGGGCTATGCGATGCGCACATGCATGTGGAAAGCGGAATGGTGACGGTGACGGAATTTTGCCGCGCCGTGATCCCGCATGGCACGACCTCGATGTTTATCGATCCGCATGAAATCGCCAATGTTCTGGGCCTCGACGGTGTGCGGCTGATGCATGACGAGGCCATGGCGCAGGCGATCAACGTATTTGTGCAGATGCCGTCCTGCGTGCCTTCGGCGCCGGGGCTTGAGAATGCGGGAGCCGAACTTACAGCCGAGGATGTGGCGGAAGCCATGGACTGGCCGAACATCATTGGCCTCGGCGAGGTGATGAATTTTCCGGGCGTTGCGGCGAATGACGCGACGATGACGGGCGCGATTGCTGCGACTGTGAAGGCTGGCAAGACGGTTGGCGGGCATTATGCCTCGCCGGATCTTGGTCTGCCGTTCCACGGTTATGTGGCAGGTGGGCCGGAGGACGACCATGAGGGCACGCGTGCCGAGGATGCGATTGCGCGTGTAAGGCAAGGCATGAAGGCCATGCTCCGGCTTGGCTCTGCCTGGTACGATGTGGCAAGCCAGATCAAGGCGGTTACGGAGCAGGGGCTCGATCCGCGCAATTTCATTCTGTGCACCGACGACAGCCATTCTGGAACGCTGGTCAATGATGGACATATGGACCGCGTGGTGCGGCACGCGATTGCCCAGGGGCTGAAGCCGGTGACGGCGATCCAGATGGCAACGATCAACGCGGCCGAGCATTTTCGCCTCCAGCGCGAACTGGGCTCCATCGCGCCGGGGCGACGGGCGGATTTCCTCATCGTGTCGGACCTCGCCGAACTTGCGATTGACGAGGTGTTCGCGCGGGGTGTGAGGCTGGCGCGGAGCGGCCGGCTCGAAGCGGACATTCCCGCTTACGATTACCCAGCGAAGGCGAAGAACACGGTGCGGCTCGGCGAGGAGCTTGCGGCAGAGGATTTCGACATTGCAGCACCCGAAGGCGCGAACCATGTGCGGGCGCGGGTGATCGGTGTGATTGAGAACCAGGCACCGACGCGGGCGCTCGAAGCCGAGCTCGGTGTCGAGGACGGCGTTGTCGCCATGGACCGGCGCAACGATGTCTGCCAGATCGCGCTGGTGGAACGGCATCGCGGCACGGGGCAGGTGACGAACGGTTTCGTCTCGGGTTTTGGCTATATGCAGGACTGTGCGATGGCCTCGTCGGTGGCGCATGATTCACACCACATAATCGTTGTGGGCACCAACAAGGAAGACATGGCGAAAGCTGCCAACCGGCTGGGCGAAGTCGGCGGTGGCGTGGTGCTTTTCTCAAAGGGGCGCGAACTGGCGCTGGTCGAGATGCCGATTGCAGGGCTGATGTCGGACGAGCGGGCCGAAGTGGTGGCGCAGAAGGCGGCGAAGCTGACCGGGGCCATGCGCGAGATGGGCTGCACACTCAACAACGCCTATATGCAGCACTCGCTTCTGGCGCTGGTGGTGATCCCCGAGCTTCGGATATCCGACACGGGCATCATCGACGTGTCGAATTTCCGCAAGGTCGACCTCTTTCTCTAGATGTGAGCTTTCAGGAAGTTGTTCACCGGACGCACAGAGGCCACTCTAAATTATTGATGGAGCATCGGAATAGCCCGAAAGCCGGATATCGCTTTTCGGTCCGATGTATCCGGTGCCCCAGGTGAAGGAAATCAGCGCCGCCGTCCCTGGCCGGTGGCGAGTTCGATCACACTGAGCGGTGTGGTGATGACGATGTCGGCCGCCGAGCCGAATGTCTGCCCGAGCCCGCGGACCAGGTTTTCGACCTGACCGACAACAACATCCTCATTGCCTTCGTTCAACTCGCCTTCGCTTGAAAGACGCTCGCCGAGGAGGCGCACGAGAACGGGGTTTTCGGCAAACTTCGTGTGGTTCAGCCAGTCGCCCGAAGAGACCTTTGTCACGTCGATGACTGTTACACCGAGGCCCGTGAGATCTTCTGCATTGCGATAGTCGCCGAGCCGGGGCTGATTGCCTGCGATAAAGCCGGACAGTGTCAGCGCCCGGTCGTTCTGCGACGTGAGGACGGCAAAGGGGCGCTCCGGCACGCCATAGCGCCGCATCTGTCCCTTGAAGACGTCTATGTCGATATCGGGCGAGGCGAGAACGACGTCGGCCAGCCTTCCGCCGAGATCGCGGTCGCCGGAAATGGCGAGCTGGCGCAGCGCCTCCATGGTGACCCAACTGCCCATGGAGTGCGCCACCACATCGATGCGCCGGGCTCCCGCGCGGGCGAGTGTGCGCAGCGTTCCTTCCAGCGCATCGCGGGCCGATGTGGCGCTGTTGCTGTCGTAGACATAATCGATCGTGCGGCCGGCTGACGGCCAGGAAAACAGGATCGGCGTACCCGTATACTCTGAATCGTGAAAGATCTGCGCGGCGCGATAGACGGCTTCGTCGAAGCCGGTGTTGTAGCCGTGGATGAACACAAGCGCGCGTCCGCTATGCGCGGCGATATCGTTCCTGAGCGCAGTCTCGAAATCGTTTTCCCCGGCGAAGAGAATGGCGCGGCGGGCGGCGAAATAACGGGCCGGATCGGCAACCCTGGGATTGGGAGCAAGCTCCATCTTGCCGGTTTCGTGCACGGCGGGAACGGTGATCTCCACCTTTGCGAATGCCGGATCGGGCGCACGTCCACCAGCAAAGAGTTCACCCGGCTTCTCCGCCTGCATCCGGTTGGTGGCAATGAAAATGCCGTGAGTTCCCGCAATCTGGTCCGCGCGTGCAGGCGCAATCGTTTCAGCGATCAGACGCGAGGGATGCGGATTTGCGCAGCCGGCAATCAGCGCAACAAGGAGAAGGACGAACAGATGCTGAAACTTGTGGAACGGCATTCTACAACGACCCTGTTCGTGGCTCACGGACCGCCAGCGTGTGGCCCGGCATTTGTTTTAAGAGGAAAGAGCTTGCGGATGGAAGGCTATCTTTCCCAGAAAACCGGCGTGAAGATGACGAGAACCGCCAAAATTTCCAGCCGCCCCATCAGCATCGCGAAGGCGATGATCCATTTGGCAAGATCCGGAACCGGCGCAAAGCTGCCGGCGGGACCAACGACCTGACCAAGACCGGGGCCGACATTGGTCAGCCCGGTCAGCGCGGCGGAAATGGCGGTCACGAAATCGAGCCCGGTGGCGGCAAGCAGCAGGATGATGACCGCCCAGATAACCAGAAATGCCGACATGAACAGAACGACGGCGCGTTGCAGGTCGTCATCCACCGGCCGGTCGCCATAGCGGACCGTGACGATCGTGTTGGGGTAGACAAACCGGCGCAGGCCGTTTGCCAGAAGCTTGAACAGGATCAGGAAGCGATACGCCTTGATGCCGCCGGTGGTGGAACCCGAACAGCCGCCGAGAAACATGGCAACGAACGCGGCGGCGACGCCGAAGGCGCCCCATTGCGAATAGTCGTCGCTGGCATAGCCGGTTGTGGTGATGATCGACACGAAATTGAACGCCGAATGGGTAAGGGCGTCAAAAAATGTGTGGTCGTGGACGATGCGCAGATAGACGGCGACGGCAAGGACGAACACGACCACGTAACCGGCGAAAACACGGATTTGCGGGTCACGTAGGGCATCGAGCCGCCCGCGGATCGCAAACAGGATCAGGATGGAGAACGGCAGCGCGGAGATGAACATGAAGAGCGTACTGATCCAGAGCACCGCCGGATTGTCGGCATAATAGCCCATGGAGGCGTCGTGGGTGGAAAAGCCCGCCGTTGCGATGGTTGTCAGAGCGTGGTTGACCGCATCGAAGGCGCGCATGCCGGCTGCAGCATAAGCGATGGCACAGGCGAGCGTGAGCAGGGAATAGATGCTGATGAGACCCAGACCAAAGGTCGAGAAGCGGTCGAAGGGGCGATCTTCGATGTCCGAGGATTCGATCCGGAAATAGGAAACGCCGCCGACATTCAGGAACGGCAGGACGAAGAGGCCCAGTGCGATCACGCCGAGGCCGCCGATCCATTGCAGGATGGAGCGCCAGACGAGCAGGCCCGGCGGCATGCTGTCGAGGCCGACGATCACCGTTGCACCTGTCGCCGTGACGCCCGAGACGGATTCGAAAAATGCATCGGCGACGCTGAACTCCACCGAAGAGGCAAGCATCGGGACGGCGCCGGCGATGCAGGCCGTCATCCACAACAGATTGACGACAAGGAAGCCGAAGCGGGAGGAGATGACGGGCGCGCGCCCCTGGGTGGCAAGTGATACGCCGATGGCGAGCCCGCCGGTGAAGAGTGCGGAAAAGGCGAAAACCTGCCAGTCGTCATTGCCGTAATATAGATCCACGGCTGCCGGGATGAGCATGGCGGCCGAGAGATAGATGGCAAAGACCGCCGCAATGTGCAGTGCGGCGCGTACAGCGAGATATTGCAAGGACTGAACCTCAGGCTGCTCAGAAAAGCGTCTGTTGTTCGGGAAGCGATCCCCCTCCCTGGCGCGAGAGTGGCGTCCCGCGCCCCGATATGCAATAGCCCGTAGGACACAAGGACTGGATAGGCAAGAGAGCATGAGTGCAGCATCGGGTGATAGCGAATTCGTGGACGCGGTGGCAGAGGCGGCTGGCGCGCTGCGGTCGCTGTTTGCCGAAACGCCTCTTCAGGAGAACGACTATCTCTCCAAGAAGACCGGGGCGCGGGTCTTCCTGAAACGCGAGGACCTGACGCCGGTCCGATCCTACAAGATTCGCGGCGCATTCAATTTCTTCCGCAAGGCGATGGCGCAGGGCGGGACAGGGCGTACATTCGTCTGCGCCTCAGCGGCAATCATGCTCAGGGATTTGCCTATGTCTGCCGTCATTTTGGCTGCAGGGGTGTCGTTTTCATGCCGGTGACGACGCCGCAGCAGAAAATCGACAAAACGCGTATTTTTGGCGGAGATTTCGTTGAGATCCGGCTGATCGGCGACTTCTTCGACGATTGCTACAGGGCCGCGCTGGCGTTTGCCGAGGAGAGCGGTGGCGCCATGGTGCCGCCCTTCGACCACTCCGACATCATCGAGGGGCAGGCAACGGTGGCGCGCGAGATTGCCGAGCAGATCCAGGCGTTCGACGGTGCGCGCATGGACGATAGCCTGGTGATCCTGCCGGTGGGCGGCGGCGGTCTTGCTTCCGGTGTGACGCGCTATCTCACGGCCAGTGGGGAAGCGGGCTCCTTTGCCTTTGCCGAGCCGGAAGGGGCGGCGAGCCTGCAGCAGGCGCTGGTGCAGGACCGACAGGTGCGGCTCGACAGGGTGGACAATTTCGTCGACGGGGCGGCGGTGGCCGAGATCGGCGCGGCGCCGTTTTCGCATCTCAAGACGTTTGACGCCGATGCCGTGCATCTCGTGCCGGAAAACCGGCTGTGCGCGACGATGATCGAAATGCTGAACATTGAGGGCGTGGTGCTGGAGCCAGCGGGAGCACTGGCCATCGACACGCTGAAGGATTTTGCGCCGAAGGAGCTTGAGGGGCGCACGGTGATTGCCGTTGTGTCGGGGGGGAATTTCGACTTCGAGCGTCTGCCGGACGTGAAGGAACGGGCGCTGCGTTTCGAAGGGTTGAAGAAGTACTTCATCTTCCGCTTCCCGCAGCGCCCCGGCGCCCTGCGCGATTTCCTCGACCTTCTGGGACCGGAAGACGACATCACGCGGTTCGAGTATCTCAAGAAGTCGGCGCGGAATTTCGGCTCGGTTCTGATTGGCATCGAGACCAGGAACCGTGCCAATTTCGATGTTCTGACAGGGCGGTTTGACGCGGCCGGCTGGGCCTATCAGGACATAACAGACAACGATACGATTGCGGGACTGATCATCTGAGGGGCGAAAGTGTCCAAAACGCGGTTCATTGTGCTCTTTCGTGGGGTGGGTGGTGCAACACAGCTGCCCGTGAAGGAGTTGCGAGAGGTTTTGGGTGAGGGTGGCTTCTCCGGGGTAGCGACCTACATCAACAGCGGCAACGCCGTGCTGACGGCGACCTCCGGTGAAGAGGATGTGCGTAGGCGCGTTTCCGACCTCGCGAATACGCGCATGGGCTTCCAGAAGGCGATCATGGTGCGCAGCCTCGACGAATGGGAGGCGATGATCGCCGGCAACCCGTTTCCGCAAGCCGAGAATGCACCGACCTGTGTGCATGTTTATGCGATGGAACGCGAACCTGAACTCGAAAGAGTGCAAGCGCTCAAGGCACTGGCGACTGGCACGGAAGAGTTTCGTATCAACGGGCGCACGCTCTATCTCTATACACCCGATGGCATGGGGCAGTCGCGCTTCGCGCCCAGGATGGAGCGAACCCTGAAACTGGAGATGACCGGCCGCAACTGGCGCAGCATGCTGGCGCTCAGAAGGCTTGCCCGTGATGGGTGAGCGGTTGCGTCGCACAAATTAGCGATTGCACTTTGCCGGCAGATAGCCATATGACGCCGAGACGCATGGGTCGGCAATGCCGGCTTTCTAAAGGGACTGGTTGCGTCTGAAGCCATCGCCTGCGGGCGAGAGCTTAAGCCGGCATCGCCGGCGCGACAGCGCAGCCGCACGGGGCACCCCCGTCGTCTTGTCGTTCATCCAAACATTTATTCGGCAGGTTGCGCCCTGCCACATATCATTTGCGGCGCCTGCGGGCGCCGGCATGGGAAAGATTGTAAATTGACCAATGACAACAATGCGAAACAGATCGGTTTCGCAGAACTGGGAATTTCAGGCGCGCTGTTGAAGGCGGCCGAAGACGTGGGGTTTGTGACCCCGAAGCCGATCCAGGAAAAAGCCATTCCGGCCATGCTGGAGAAGCGCGACGTGCTGGGCATTGCGCAGACCGGATCGGGCAAGACGGCAGCCTTCTCGCTGCCCATTCTCTCGCAGATCATCGCGCTCGGCTCCAAACGTGTGCGCAAGACCGCGCGCGCGCTCATCCTGTGTCCGACGCGGGAACTGGCGGTTCAGATCGACGATGTGGTGCGTGAACTTTCGCGCCACGCGCATCTGGCCACGGCGCTGGTCCTGGGCGGGGTCTCCCGCAACAGCCAGGTGAAGCGCCTTGCCCAGGGCGTTGACATTCTGGTTGCGACACCGGGCCGGCTGACGGACATCGTGCGCTCGGGCGAGCTTTCGCTGGCCGAGACGCGCTGGCTGGTGCTCGACGAGGCCGACCGCATGCTCGACATGGGCTTTATCAACGATGTGCGCCGCATCGCGCGGGCCACGCACCCGGCCCGCCAGACGGCACTCTTCTCGGCAACCATGCCGAAGGAAGTGGAAGGGCTTGCCCAGAGCCTGCTCAACGATCCCCTGCGGGTGGAGATCGCCAAACAGTCGACCACGGCCGGTGAGATCACCCAGCATCTGGTGATGGCGCGCACCAAGCAGAAGCGCAAGATCCTCTCCGACATGCTGGCCGATGAGGCCATGCGTTCAGTGATCGTGTTCGCGCGCACCAAACATGGCGCGGACCGCGTGACACGCGACCTTGAGCGTGACGGGTTCGAGGCTGCGGTCATTCACGGCAACAAGTCGCAGAATGCGCGCCAGCGCGCGCTGAACGGCTTTCGTGATGGATCGGTGCGCATTCTCGTGGCGACCGATATTGCGGCGCGCGGGATCGACGTTCCGGGCATCAGCCACGTGGTGAACTTCGATCTGCCGGACCAGCCGGAAAGCTATGTGCATCGCATTGGACGCACGGGCCGAAACGGGGCCTCGGGCGAGGCGGTGACCCTGTGTGATCCCGGCGAGACCGACAAGCTGAAGGCGGTGGAGAAGATCATCCGCATGCGGCTGCCGGTGACGGCGGACCATACATCGGAACCCGATCCGGTGCGTCCGGCCCCCGCCAACAACGCCGGCGAGCGCCGCAATGCGCCAAAGCCCTCCAGGGGCGGTGAAAACCGCAAGCCGAAGCGGCCCGCTGCGAAACCGCAGCAACAGGCCGAGCAGCGGCAGAATGAGGGGGACAAGCCTGTTCGCCGTCGGCGCCGGAACCGGAACAGGCGACCCGGCGCACGTGCTGCATAAGCTTCATTTCCCGGCTTTCGACATGAGCTGATCGGCCGATAGGCCGGTCTGGCCCAATTGTCGCCGGTCGTCCGTTCCGTTAGGCCAGAACTGTCTGGCGTTGTTGCCAGAGCGGGAGGACATGGCGAAACGATGATCGGTCTTGCGGCACTGGCGATCGGATATGTCCTGTCGCAATTCTACCGGTCGTTTCTGGCTGTTCTGACACCGGCTTTGACAACCGAGCTGGGCGCCACGAAGGCGGAGCTCTCCATGGCTTCGGGGGCGTGGTTCGTTGTGTTCGCCCTGATGCAGTTCGTCGTCGGCGTTTCACTCGACCGCTATGGCCCGCGCCGCACGGCAGCGTTTCTGCTGACGGTTTGCGGTGGGGGCGGAGCGCTGATGTTCGCTTTTGCGTCAACGCCGGAAACGATCATTCTCGCCATGGCGCTCAACGGCGCCGGCTGTTCCGCCGTATTGATGGCTTCTGTTTTCATCTTCGCAAAGTCCTTTTCGGCGGGGCGGCTCACCATCCTGATCTCCTGGCTGATCGCCTTTGGCACGCTTGGCAATGTGGTGGGCTCTGCGCCCATGGCGGCGGCGGCGGAAGCATTTGGCTGGCGGAGTGTCATGGGGGGGCTGGCGTTCTTCACGATCTTGACCGGCATCGCCATCCAGTTTCTCGTGCGCGACCCCGAACCGGCAGGCGAGAGCGAGCGGGACAAGGGGCTCGGGTTCAATGGCTACCGTGAACTTCTGAGCCTTCGCGTGCTCTGGCCTATCCTGCCTCTGACTGCGCTGAACTATGCACCGGCTGCGGGGATTCGCGGCCTTTGGGCAGGCCCCTATCTTGCCGATGTCTACGGTGCGGACGCGCTGATGATCGGACAGGCGACGCTGTTCATGGCTCTTGCGATGTCTGCGGGCAGTTTTGTCTATGGACCGCTGGATGTTTTTTTCCGGACACGCAAATGGGTGGCGGTCGGCGGCAATCTCATCGGTCTCTTCGCCATATTGATTCTGGCGGTTGTGCCCGTTTCTTCCATTGTCACGACCACGGCCGTGCTCGTCGTCATCGGTCTGTGCGGCGCGAGTTATGGCCTGCTGATGGCGCATGGCCGGGCCTTTGTGCCGGCCCATCTGACGGGGCGCGGTGTGACCCTCCTGAACTTCTTTTCCGTGGGAGGCGCTGGCGTGATGCAGTTTCTGACGGGCGGTGTCGTGTCGGCATCCACCGTGCCGGGTGATCCGGTGGCCGCATATCAGACCCTGTTCATTTTCTATGCCTTCCTGATCGCTCTTTCGCTGGCCATCTACCTGGTCTGCAAAGACGCACCGCCTGAGATGGAGCGCGCGCACGGCAGTTAGAGCGTTTCACCGTCCTACGGAAACGCCGCTCCACGCTATCTGTCTGTATTTCCGCATAAATGCTCCAGGGTCAGGATCTGGCCCGGGCGCTTTTCCCTGTTTTCCTGCGTGGCCCGAGGGTGCGCCTGTTCCAGCCTGTCAGGCGATACATAATGTGAAATATGCAGGACGCCGGAAAGAGGCGCAGGAATTTCAGCGGCCAGACAAGGCGTTTTGGGAAAGCGATTTCGAAACCGCTTTTGTGGAGACCTCTGTCAATGCGGCGGGCCGCTTCCGATGCGGTGAGAAGCGCGGGCATCGAAAAATCTGTCTTGTCGGTGAGCGGTGTGGCGACAAATCCCGGATTGATGATCTGGGTGCGGATGTTGAGTTTTTCGAAATCGTAGCGCAGCCCCTCGACAAGATTGTTCAAGGCAGCCTTTGTCGACCCGTAGGCAGCGGCTGACGGCATGCCGAAAAACGACGTGACCGACCCCATCACGGCGATCTGCCCGAAACCGCGCTCACGCATGCGATCGGAGACCGGCACAAGTCCGTTCAGCGTCCCGAACACGTTGATCTGATAGCTGCGGACGAAGTTGGTTGTTTCCAGCCGGTCACCGCGCACCGGCAGATAGGTTCCGGCGTTGAACACGGCGAGAGCTATGGGACCGAGGTTCTTTTCGATCTGGGAAACGGTGCGTTCCATCGCAGCTTCGTTCATCACGTCGCAGGGAAAGACGAAAATCCGACCGTCGAGATGCTCTGCCTCCCGCGTTATGGAGGAGAGGCCGTCTTCTGCACGTGCGGTGGCTGCAACCGTGTAGCCCTTGCGGGCGAGGCGGATGGCGAGCGCACGCCCGATCCCGGTGCTGGCACCGGTGATCCATGCTACGCCATCCTGTGGACTGGCCCGGTAAAGCGCCATTCCAATCCCTCTCCAGTTCTGGGGCAGGTTTATCGGGCGGTCGGCGCGAAGAAAAGCACCTTGTGGACAGTACACACCGAAAAGGTTCGCTTTGCCATGCAATACGCGACAGCTTTGCGCGCTTTTGGCCCGTTGTGAAAAATCCCTCCTTGCAACCCTCGGGCGGGCTTTCTAACCTCCGCAAAAATCGAAAGAGGACGCCATGAAAAACTCGGTTGTGGATGCCATCGGCAATACCCCGCTGATCCGCCTGAAGCGGGCCTCGGAGGAGACAGGCTGCGAGATTTTCGGCAAGGCCGAATTCATGAATCCGGGCCAGTCCGTCAAGGATCGTGCAGGGCTCTTCATCATCCGCGACGCGGAAAAGCGAGGGCTTTTGAGGCCGGGCGGCGTCATTGTCGAGGGGACGGCAGGGAATACGGGCATCGGCCTGACCGTGGTTGCCAAGCGCTGGGATATCGTACTGTGATCGTCATCCCTGAAACCCAGAGCCAGGAAAAGAAAGATGCGCTCCGGGTGCTTGGAGCCGAACTGATCGAAGTTCCGGCCGTGCCTTACAGGAACCCGAACAACTATGTGAAGGTTTCGGGACGCCTTGCAGAACAGATCGCAAAATCGGACCCGAACGGGGCCATCTGGGCGAACCAGTTTGACAATGTGGCCAACCGCGAAGGCCATGTGAAAAAGACGGCAGCCGAAATCTGGGAACAGACGGGCGGAAAGATCGATGGTTTCGTTTCGGCTGTCGGCACGGGCGGCACGCTTGCCGGCGTTGCGGAAGGTCTGCGCCACAAAAACAAGGATGTGAAGGTGGCGCTTGCCGACCCGATGGGGGCAGCACTCTTCAGCTATTACACCGATGGCGAACTGAAGTCTGAAGGGACGTCGATCACGGAAGGCATCGGGCAGGGGCGCATCACGGCCAATCTGGACGGGTTTGCACCCGACTTTTCTTATCAGATACCGGATGAGGAGGCGCTGCCGATCGTCTTCGACCTGGTGCAGGAGGAGGGGCTGTGCCTCGGCGGGTCGTCAGGAATCAACATTGCCGGCGCCATTCGCCTGGCACGCGAACTCGGACCCGGGCATCGCATTGTGACGTTCTTGTGCGACTATGGTACGCGTTATCAGTCCAAGCTGTTCAATCCGTCTTTCCTGCGTGAAAAAGGCCTGCCGGTGCCCGGCTGGATGGAAAGAACGCCGGAAATCGACGTTCCGTTCGAGGAGGTGGCCTGATGGCGCAGACGGAAGCGCTTTTTCGTGACGATGCCTATTTGCGGGATGGAGCGGCGCGTGTCGTGGGCATCAACGATCGCGGCGGCATCCTGCTCGACCGGACGATGTTTTATGCCACGTCTGGTGGTCAGCCGGGCGACACAGGGCGCCTTACCCGCGAAGACGGTTCGACCATCGAGATCGCGGCGACGGTGACGGGCGAGACGAAGGATGAGATCATCACGTTCCGGCAGCCGAGCAGGTTCTGCCTGAACTGGGCGAGACGCTTCAGCTGGCGATCGACTGGGAGCGCCGTTTCAAGCTTATGCGCATGCACACGGCCTGCCATCTTCTGAGCGTTATCTGTCCGTTTCCGATCACCGGCGCCTCGGTGAACGAGGCGGATTCGCGGGTGGATTTCGATCTCCCGGATGCGAATGTCACCAAGGAAGAGGTCACCATCAGGCTGATGGAACTGGTCAACGGGGACCATCCTGTTTTCACGCGGTGGATCAGCGAGGAAGAACTGGAGTCCAATCCCGGCCTGGTGAAATCGAAGAATGTGCGCCCGCCGCGGGGGGCAGGACGCATCCGGCTCGTGTGCATCGGCGAGGAGGCGGTTGTCGACAGCCAGCCCTGCGGCGGCACGCATGTGGCAAGCACTGCCGAAGTGGGAGAGATTCATATCGGAAAGATCGAGAAGAAGGGGCGGGAGAACCGTCGCTTCCGCATTCGTTTCGGCTCATTGCCGGCGAGTTAGAGCGGTTCCTCGTTTCATGGAAACGTTGCTCCGCTCAGTCTGTCTGTTTTTCCGCATTCATGCGGATGTCAGGTGCTGCTACCTGACTGCAAAGTGCTCCAGGATTGCGAGGATCAGATGAGCGAGACCAGCCTTTTTACTGTTTCGTCCGCGTGGCTGGAGGAGCGGCTTGGCCAGCCCGGTCTCTCCATTGTCGATGCGTCCTGGTATCTGCAGGCGCAGGGCAGGGACGCGAAGGCGGAGTATGAGGCGGGGCATATCCCCGGTGCCGTGTTTTTTGATCAGGACGCGGTGGTGGATCCAGATTCCGACCTGCCCCATGCCTTGCCGGATGCCGCCACCTTTCAGCGTCATGCGAGCGCGATGGGGATTTCGGAGAGCGATACCATCATCGTCTATGACGGACCGGGATTGTTCTCCGCGCCGCGCGTGTGGTGGATGTTCCGGGTGATGGGGGCAAAGGATGTGCGGGTGCTGGAGGGCGGTATAGATGGATGGCGGGCCGAGGGCAGGGCGCTGACAAACGAGCCAACCAGGATTGCGCCCACGGTTTTCAATGCCTCATTCGATGATACGCGCGTCGCAGACATCAAGGCCGTGCGAGGGGTTGTCGAGGACGGATCGGCGCAGATTGCCGATGCGCGGCCGGCGGGCCGGTTTACGGGGAAAGATCCGGAACCGCGCGCAGGGATGCGGTCCGGACACATGCCGGGCGCACGCAATGTGCCGGCCTCGGCTCTTTCGCGCGATGGCAGGCTTCTTGCGCCGGAGGACCTGCGGGCGCTGTTCGCGCAGGCGGGGCTTGATCTCGACCGGCCTGTGGTGACGTCGTGCGGTTCGGGCGTGACGGCAGCGGTGATCACGCTGGCGCTGGAAACGGTCGGACATACAAATAACCGGCTCTATGACGGTTCATGGAGCGAATGGGGCGGACGCGAAGACACTCCCGTGGCGACGGGCAGGGAAAGCTGAAAGCGGGGCAACGGCGCGTTCATCGTCAATTCAGCCGCACCGCATGAAGATGCGGGCAATCGACGAACCGTTTCCCGAAAGGAGCCTTCCATGCTGAACCGCCGTCAAATGCTGGGCGCAGTCATCGCGGCATCGCTGATGCCGGGTGCGGCCATGGCGCAATCTTCCATGCCCTCGGCGTCACGCATCCAGCGGAGCCTCGAAGCTGCTCCGGCGCAGCGCGTGCGCCCGCAGGACCGGGTGACGGTGCGCGAACTGAAACGCCGGCCGGACCTGCGCCGCCGGGCGCCCTCGATTGACATTCAGGCGATCAATTTCGGCTTCGATTCGGCCGAAATACCCTATTCGCAGTTCCGCAAGGTGGAGGAGATCGCCGATGCGCTGCATCGGCTGCGTCGCCGCCGGCCGGGAACAGTGGTGCTTCTTGAAGGACACACCGATGCGGTCGGGTCTTTCGGCTATAACCAGCAGCTCTCCGAGCGCCGGGCCGCCTCGCTGCGGCGCGTTCTGGTGCGGGAGTTCCGCGTGCCCGCACGCATGCTGGAAACGGTGGGCTATGGCGAGGAGTTTCTTCTGGTGCCCACGCCCCATGAGAACTGGCGCAACCGGCGCGTCACGCTGCGGCGCATCGACGATTTCCTTCGCTGACGAGGGAATTGGGCGCTGACAGGGGAATTGGGCGCTGACAGGGGAATTTGGCCGGAATCGGGTGGAAGCTGCGGTTCCGGCAGGCAAACTGGTCTCCATCAGCTTTGAAGGAGACCAGTCATGGGATTGATCAAGTTTGTGGCCATGGGGAGCGATGAAGCGAAAGCTTTTCGCAATGGCGCGCCCGATGCTTATGGGATGAAGCCCGAACGAAGACTATCGGACGGCAGCGGTGTTCCCTGTCGCCATTGCCTGCGTTCGGTACCCGAGGGCACGCCCTATCTTACCCTGGCGTATCGGCCGTTTCCGCAAACCCAGCCCTATGCCGAGACCGGGCCGGTTTTCCTGTGTGCGGAGGAATGCGAACGGGCGCCGGACAGCGATGTCATGCCCGCGCTGTTTCGTGCCCGCACGGAGTGGCTGCTGCGCGGCTACGGTCATGACGACCGCATCGTCTACGGTACGGGAGCGGTGACGCCAAAACAGGATATCTGTACGCGGGCGCACGAACTCCTGCAGCGTGAAGATATTGCCTATCTGCATATGCGTTCCGCGCAATACAACTGCTACCAGGTGCGCATAGACCGGGCCTGATCGCACTCACGCCGAACGCCTCTCGAAAAAAAAGCCCGCCGTTTCCGGCGGGCAACGTTGGAGGCAGAGTGTTTATTCTCAGGCGGCGAGCGCGGATTTTGGCTCGGCCATTTCGTAGCCCAACGCTTCGGCAACGGCCTGATTGGTGATGCGGCCCTTGTGGACGTTCAGGCCATTGCGCAGGTTCTGATCGTCGACGAGTGCCTTGAGGCCCTTGTCGGCAAGCTGAAGGCCATAGTGCAGCGTGGCGTTGTTCAGCGCATGCGCGGAGGTGACGGGAACGGCGCCCGGCATGTTGGCCACGCAATAGTGGATGATGCCGTCGACCTCGTATGTGGGGTCAGAATGGGTGGTCGCATGCGAGGTTTCGAAGCAGCCACCCTGATCGATGGCGACGTCGACCAGCACGGTGCCCTTCTTCATGCCCGAAAGCATCTCGCGGGTGACCAGCTTGGGCGCTGCAGCGCCCGGAATGAGCACGGCACCGACGATGACATCGGAGGAGAAGCACTCTTCCTCAAGTGCCTCGACGGTGGAATAGCGCGTGTGGACGCGGCCGTTAAAGATGTCATCCAGCTCGCGCAGGCGGGGGATGGAGCGGTCGATGATCGTCACATCGGCACCGAGGCCGACCGCCATCTTGGCCGCATTGAGGCCCACCACGCCGCCGCCGATGATGGCAACCTTGCCGGGCAGAACGCCGGGCACGCCGCCAAGCAGCACGCCGCGTCCACCATTGGCTTTCTGAAGCGCGGTGGCGCCTGCCTGGATGGCAAGGCGGCCCGCGACCTCGGACATCGGAGCGAGAAGTGGAAGCCCACCGCGCGCGTCGGTGACGGTCTCGTAGGCGATGGCAGTGACGCCGGAATCGACCAGGCCGCGTGTCTGATCCGGATCGGGCGCCAGGTGGAGATAGGTGTAGAGGATCTGGTCTTCGCGGAGTTGCACCCATTCCGAGGGTTGCGGCTCCTTGACCTTAACGATCATGTCCGACCTGGTGAAAACCTCTTCGGCCGAGCTGGCGATGGTGGCGCCGGCTGCACGGTAGGCGTTGTCGTCGGCACCGATGCCGGCACCAGCGCCGGCTTCCACGAGCACATCGTGTCCGTGCGCCACATATTCGCGCACGGAGCCCGGTGTCAGGCCGACGCGGTATTCATGATTCTTGATTTCCTTCGGGCAGCCGACGCGCATCCGTGTCTCCTCCGACGTTTTGCGAATTTTCTGGCTTAATGAATGAGACCACAAAACTGGCCGAACGTCTTTGCGAAGATGTTTGCGCTTGGTGGTGTTTTTCGCTATTTTTTGCGCAAAATAGAAATTCTATGGGAGGAAGTTCGATTTATGGCCCTTGATAGGATTGATATCGCTATTCTGGAAGTGCTCCAGAAGGATGGGCGGATCTCCAATTCGGCGCTTGCGGAGAAGGTGGGGCTCTCCCAGTCGGCCTGTTCCCGCCGTCTCGACAATCTGGAGAAGAGCGGTGTTGTCAAGGGATACCACGCCCGGCTCTCAAATGCAGCCCTTGGACATGGGGTTACGGTGATTGTGCATATTTCGCTGTCGGGACAGTTCGAGCGGACGCTCAGTGAGTTCGAAGCAGCCGTGCAGCGGTGCCCGAATGTGGTGTCGTGCCATCTGATGTCGGGTGAGTACGACTATATTCTGCGGATCGCTGCGCGCGACCTGCAGGACTATGAGCGTGTCCACAAGGAGTGGCTGACGGGCATGCCGCACGTGATCAAGATCAACTCGGCTTTTGCATTGCGCGAGGTGGTCGACCGGACAGGCGTGGGGCTGAAGCCGCAGATGGCGTGAGGCCGGTGGGCATCAGCCGGCGGTGACGATGCGATCCATCGGAATGTCGTGCGGCTGGGGATAGATCGTCGGGAGTTGCGAGAAGGCGTATCCGATGCCGACGAGCAGCGGCTTTCTCGGCAGGGCGGCAATCGTGCGGTCATAGAATCCACCACCATAGCCCAGCCTGTAGTTGCCTTTATCGAAACCGACCAGCGGCGAGACGACGATATCGGGAACGATCTCTTTGTCGGTTGCCGGAACGGGGATGTTCCAGACACCGCGTTCGAGTGTGTCTCCGGGACGATAGGGGCGAAAGACAAGGGGCGCGGCTTTCTGGATGACGACCGGCAGGGCCGTCATGGCACCGCGATCATGGAGCGTGGCAAGCCATGGGCGCAGGTCCGGCTCGCCCCGGAACGGCCAGTAGAGGCCGATCACGCGGCCCGATGGATCGCCGATCAGAGCGTCGAGCTTCTGCGCGATGATGCCTGCAAGGTGGGTGCGTTCGGCGGCGGGAACGGCTAGGCGCTCGGCGATCAGGCGGTCGCGCGTGGCCTTGCGCCAGCGACGCACCTCCGGCCAGACTTCCGCGCTTGAGATGCCGGCGCGACCGTCCAGTTCATGCATGAAACAGGGTGGCGAGGCATGAGGCCTGGTTCTGTCGCCCGGTGTGTCGCTCATCCTCGCGTCTCCTCCGCATTCGCTGCAGCCGGATCCGATGCTGCTGCATTTGCTGTCCGGGCGCTGTTCTGCATGCGACAGGGTTCGCTCACAACGTGCCGGTCGACTGTCATGCGCGCGTCACGAGATTTTGCTGGAAGTCTCGGCGCGACGGCGCAATCATGCTCCTTCGCCGGTTCCTTTTCAAAGGCCCAGGAGAGACGATCATGATGTCCGCATACGCCTCCATGTCCCGCCGTTCGTTTTTAGCAGGCTCGGCTGCTGCAGGTTCTCTGGTGCTGATGCATCCTTTTTCCGCCAAGGCTTCGGTGAACCAGGCGCATTTGCGCATTATGGAAACCACCGACCTGCATGTGCATGTCTTTCCCTACGATTATTACGCCGACAAGCCCAATGACACGATGGGGCTCGCCCGCACGGCGTCTATCATCGACGCAATCCGCGCCGAGGCAACGAACTCGATCCTCGTCGACAATGGCGATTTCCTCCAGGGCAACCCAATGGGCGATTACATCGCCTATGAGCGCGGCATGCGCGAGGGCGACATCCACCCTGTCATCAAGGGGATGAACACGCTCGGCTATGATTGCTCGACGCTTGGCAATCACGAGTTCAATTACGGGCTCGATTTCATGTTCAAGGTGCTTGCGGGCGCGAATTTCCCCTTTGTCTGCGCCAACCTGACCAAGGGGCAGCTTGCCGCCAGCGGCCGCGGCGATGACTTGTTCCTGAAACCCTACGTGATCCTTGACCGGATGGTGAAGGACGGCGATGGCGCGGAGCACCCGATCCGCGTGGGGCTTATCGGCTTCGTGCCACCGCAGATCATGAACTGGGATTCCAAGCATCTGACCGGCAAGGCGATGACACGCGACATCGTTCGGGCGGCGGAGGCCTGGGTTCCGCAGATGCGCGAGGAGGGCGCCGATATCGTGGTGGCGCTGTCGCATTCGGGCATTGGCCCGGCGCAGTATGAGGAAAATCTCGAGAACGCTTCGCTGCTGCTTGCCGGTGTCGATGGTATCGACGCCATCGTGACGGGGCACAGCCATCTCGATTTTCCCGGTCCGAAGTTTGAAGGGCTTGAAGGTGTCGACAACGCCAGGGGCACAATTGCCGGGAAACCTGCCGTCATGGGGGGCTTCTGGGGATCGCATCTGGGCCTGATCGACCTGCTTCTGGAAAGGGACGGGCAGAGCTGGGTGGTGGTGAACGCGACGTCCGAGGCGCGCCCGATCTTCAAGCGTGTGGAACGCCAGACCGAGCCGCTGGTCGAAAGCAAGGCGGAGGTCGAGGAAGCGGTGCGCGAAGACCACGAGGCAACGCTGAAATATGTGCGCACCGCGGTGGGCAAGACGTCTGCGCCGCTGCATTCCTATTTCGCGCTGGTGGCCGACGACCCATCCGTGCAGATCGTGAGCCAGGCACAGACCTGGTACATCACCGACATGCTGAAGGATGGCGAATACCGGGATCTGCCCGTACTTTCGGCGGCTGCGCCCTTCAAGGCCGGCGGGCGCGGCGGTCCGGACTATTACACGGATGTGCCAGCGGGCGATGTGGCGATCAAGAACGTCGCCGATCTTTATCTTTATCCCAACACGGTGCAGGCCGTTCTGGTGACGGGTGCGGATGTGAAGGAATGGCTGGAGATGTCGGCCGGCATTTTCAATCTGGTGGAACCCGGCAAGTCGGACCAGCCGCTGCTCGACCCCTCGTTCCCGTCCTACAATTTCGACGTGATCGACGGCGTGACCTATCGGATAGACCTGTCCCAGCCACCGAAATATTCGTCCAAGGGCGAGCTCTTGAACGCGGATTCGAACCGCATCGTGGATCTGCAGTTCAATGGCGCGGCGGTCGACCCGGCTCAGAAATTCATCGTCGCTACGAACAATTACCGTGGTGGGGGCGGAGGCAATTTTCCGGGGATAGG
This sequence comes from Nitratireductor aquibiodomus NL21 = JCM 21793, assembly GCF_000615975.1. Lineage (GTDB taxonomy): Bacteria > Pseudomonadota > Alphaproteobacteria > Rhizobiales > Rhizobiaceae > Nitratireductor > Nitratireductor aquibiodomus. Next base: position 45,887 of record NZ_BAMP01000023.1, read on the forward strand.
GCCGGACAAGGTGATCTTTGCTGCACCGGACACGAATCGCGATGTGATCGTGCGCTATATCGTGGAGCAGGGAACCATCAACCATCCGCAGACGCCAACTGGACCTTCAAGCCTCTGGCCGACACGTCGGTTCTTTTCGAGACAGGCCCCAAAGGCGCGGAATTCGCGTCGAGTGTCGAGGGTGTTTCGATTGAACCGGCTGGCGAAGGGCAGGAAGGTTTTGCGCTCTACCGCATCACGCTTTAGCCAGGGGCAGGAGGGGCTGGGCTTTGCGCCCGGCCTTTTTTCTTTGCGAAACAGTCTTTTGTTCGGCGGCGTTGAGGTTTTGATTCCGCTCCTGCGGCGTGACGCTGCATTGACATTCAGGCGATGCGGCGCGATTTGCGGGCACATTTTCAGGAGACAGGCCCGTGATTCGACACATCGTTTTCTTCAGCGCCAGAGACGAGGCCGACGTGGAGCGGATTGCCGAGGGCCTGCGTATGTTGGCCGATATTCCGCACTCCGATTTTTTCGAGGTTGGCATCAACCGCAAGGTCGACCAGATCGGCACCGAAGTGGATGTCATCGTTTACGCGGAGTTCCGCGACGAAGCGGCGCTGGCAGCATACAAGGCAGACCCGATCTATGAGGCGTGTACGGCCAGGGTGCGGCCCCTGCGCGAGATGCGCATCGCCGCCGATTTCGTTTCCCGGAAAACCGACTGACGGGCACGTCAGCCGGCGTTTTTGACCGATTTATAGGCGTCCAGCGCGCGTTCGCGGGCCGCCCTGTGGTCGACCAGAGGGCGGGGATAGGTGTCACCAAGTTTTACGCCAGCCTTGCCACAAGCCTCTTCGGGAGCTTTCCACGGCTGGTGCAGATGCTTGTCGGGGAGCGCATCCAGTTCCGGCACGTACCGCCGCACGTAATCGCCCTCTGGATCGAACTTCTGACCCTGAAGCACGGGGTTGAAGATGCGGAAGAAGGGGGCGGCATCCGCACCGGAACCCGCGACCCATTGCCAGTTGGCCGGGTTGGAAGCGGGGTCGGCGTCGACAAGCGTGTCCCAGAACCACGCCTCCCCCTCACGCCAGTGGATGCCCAGATGCTTGACGAGGAAAGAGGCGACGACCATGCGTGCGCGATTGTGCATCCAGCCGGTCTGCCAGAGCTGGCGCATGGCCGCGTCGACGACGGGATAACCGGTTTCGCCGCGTTGCCAGTGGCGACGGGCGGTATCGTCTCCACGCCAGGGAAACGCATCGAAGTTACGATTGAAATTTTCTGTGGCGAGCTTCGGGTTGTGAAACAGAAGATGCCAGCAGAATTCGCGCCAGCCGATCTCCCTGCGAAAGGCCTGCAGATCCCCGTCGGCAATGCTGCTGTCGCCATCAAGCGTCTGCCATATCTGGAATGGCGTGATTTCGCCGTGGGCGAGATGAGGTGAAATGCCGGATGTCCCGGCCTCGGCCATGAGATCGCGGCGGGTCTTGTATCCTTCGCCGGCACCGTCGAGAAACGCTGTCAGCCTCTTGCGGGCGCCAGCCTCTCCGGGTTCCCAGGTTTCCCGCAGGCCCGTCGCCCAGTCAGGTTTCGTCGGCAGGAGCTTCCAGTCCTCAAGCCTGTCGCCTGCCACTGATTCCCTGCTGGGCGTGAGCGTTTCGGGCCGGTCGGCGGGCGGGCGCGGGTGTACGGAATCGAGCAGGGCCCGCCAGAAGGGCGTGAAGACCCGGTAGGGCCCGCCCGATCCGGTCTTCAGTCGCCACGGTTCGTGCAGCAGATGGCCAGCGAAACTTTGGGCTTCGATGCCGCGGTCCCTGAGGCCAGCTTTCAAGTCGGTGTCGGCGGCGATGCCGGCGGGGTCGTAGCGCCGGTTCCAATAGACGGTGCAGGCACGGGTCTCGTCGGCCAGTGCGAGCGCAGCCCTGGCCATGGAGCCCCTGCGCAGGACGAGTTTCAGACCATGTTTTCCCAGATCCTCAGCCAGTGCTGCAAGGCTGTGATGCAGCCACCAGCGGCGTGCGCCGCCGAGCGGCCGGATGCCTTCGCTTTCCTCGTCGAGAATGAACGCGGCCACGATGGGGCGTCCTGTTTCGGCGGCGGCGCAAAGGGCGAGATTATCCGACAGACGCAGGTCATGCCGGAACAGGAGCAAAACCGGGCGCCGGTCGTTCTCAGGGGTCATGTGATCTTCCATGCGTGGGGGTCAATCGTCGTTTGTTGCGTTGAGCTGCTCGGGCCGCAAACCATCATTGCCGTCGTTTCCGGTGCGCAGCAGCCCTCTGGAAAGAGCCCATGTTCTGAGTGCGGTGACGAGCGCCTGCTCTCGTGTCATGCCGGCGCCCTCCATGGCGCTGAAGCGATCGAGTGCCGCGACGACATCCGCTGGAAGCGCATTGGATAAGCTTTCAAGTGTGACCGGAGGTTGCGTTTTGTTCTTCTGTTTCATCCTGCCCGCCCGAATCTTTTGTATTCTGGTACAATCGGCGGGGTCGGAAAACGTTCCGTGGATCGTCGCCTGCTCACGAATCCGTGTTCGGACGGGACCTGGAATCAAGCTTGATGTTCAAGTCTGTGCGTGGGGGGCGGAGTTGCCGTTTTACCTCGCGCGCCGCTTCCAGAATGGCCGGCACTCCTTCAGCGTCTTCCAGTGGTCCCTGGCGGCCGGCCAATCGTAAAGCGTGCGGGTCTCGCAGGTTCCAAGCAGACGGCCGATGGCACGTTGCGCGGCAAGGTCGTTGATGGAGGAGAGGGGAGGCTTGCTCAGGATCACATCGGCGACAGCCGCGTCGTTGAGGCTGCCAAACACAGTCTGCAGGGTCTTGAGCCTGCCGGTCATGCGCTTCACGCCGGCGGGTGCATAGAGCGGGCCGAGGAACTCGATCGCATAGCGGAGCTTCTTCAGTTCCTTGCGTAACACATGCTTTTCATCCACGGCGAAGGCATCGATCCCTCGGGCGTGCGCAAAGACGTGCTTCCAGCGCTTTTCGAGCATGCCGCTCGCCAGATCTCTCAGGTTCCCGGGAACGGGCGGCTTTTCATGAACGCCTGTCTCAGTCAGTTCCGAGAGGCCAAGCAGGAATTCGTTCACGCGTTCTGCCGAGAGAGCCTGCCGGAGGTCGGTACGGACCTCGCCTGCGTGTCGCTGCAGTGTGCCGAGGACGAGTGCCGCGCCGGGCGACCGGGGTGCATCCGCGAAGAACGGTTTTGCAATATCGTTGAGGACCACTTCGAGGTCGCGCAGGCGACCGACTTCGCGCCCCAGCCAGCGTGCTTCTTTCTTGTAATGCACGACGGCTGACGGCTCCAGCGCGCCGGCGAAGAGAGCGAGTGCGCTGCGCAGGCGCCGAAGGCCGATGCGCAACTGGTGCGGGCCTTCCATTTCGTCGGTCTGCTGGATGGCTTCGATGTTTGCTGCGATCTGGGCCAGACATTCCTGCAATATGTCGCGGGCGGCTTTGTGAATGCCGTCCTTGCGGCCGATCGGCACAGACCTTGCCCTCTGCGGTCCGGCAGGGGGCTCGATGTGCCCGTGTTCGGCGAGGAGAAAGCTGCGCGCGGCTTTCGAAAAGCGCGAAAAGCGCAGGGCGCCTTCGGGTAGAATCATGCGCGCAGCCCTGTAAAGCCCGACCGGCTTTCCCGCGACCAGTTCGATCTCGAGTTCGTTCAGGTTTTCGCTGCGACCGGCAGCCTTGATGGCGCCGCTGTCCACCGCAAGCTCGGCCCTGGTGCCGTCATCAAGATGAAGATCGACCTGTGTGCGGCGGATGTGGGTTTCTGCGACCGTCTGCAGCGGCGCGTCTTTCACCAGCTTCCTTAGTCGGTCCCGGACCTCATCGTTTTCGATCGCATCGACCGAGACTGCGCCCGTGGGGGCGGGCTGTTCGATCTCCGTGACCCTGGAAAGACCACCTGCGATGGAACCGTTGAGCTTGACGGTCTGAAGCCAGCGCCTGCCGTCGCGCCGCAGGCGCAGGGAGATGCCGTTTGCGCGCAGGACACCATCCGGTGTGTCGAGGTAGATGCTGCGCAGAAGCCGGCTTTCGTGCACCCTGCGCGCATCATCGGGCAATCGTTCGATGCGCGCGAGCAGGTCGGGCACTTGCTGCTTTTCCAGCAACAGCTTCAACTCGACTTCGGACAAGAAGGTACCCCGCACACAAGCCTGCAAAACGAACGCGCTACGCTACGGTTTTATCCTAAACCGGTTCTGCACTTGATGAAAACGCTCGCCCGGAGCGCTGTGCATCTGCTCCGGTGTCTGCCTTGGCTGACGTGCAGGAGCAAGCGCAGCGACGAAACTGCGGTGCACGCTGGATATTTTGCTGAAAAGTGGCTCCCCGGGCCGGATTCGAACCAGCGACCAACCGGTTAACAGCCGGTTGCTCTACCACTGAGCTACCGGGGAACGCCTGTGCTCATGCGAGTGAGCGTGCCTATAGCAAACCAAATTCAGCTTTGCAAAGCGCCAAATGTGATTTTTGCCGTTTTTTTCAAACAGCCCCTCCCATCGGTGGACTTTGCAACGCATATGGAAGGTCCGGCATTGATGGGCAGACAGCGTGTGAGGGCCGGTAGAGGGCTATGGAACGTATATGGTGAAGCAAAACAGGAACTGCGAAGCGAAGGAGAAGGGGCGACCGTCGGTTTCCCTCATGGGAAAACGGATACCGATTCCCAGGTCTCGGCTCGCGAGAATCGGAGGGGGGTGCCTGCTCGTCGTCCTGGGATTGTTCGGGTTTCTGCCCGTGCTCGGGTTCTGGATGATTCCACTCGGATTGCTGATCCTCTCGTATGACATCGCATCAGTGAGGCGGCAGCGGCGCAAGGCCGCCGTCTGGTGGAACCGTCGCAGGGATGGAAAGCAGAGGCCTGGGTGACTGGTGATCCATTCATCGCCCCCGAATCGCACGGTCTCCCCGGATAATTTCACGGCAATGACATTTGCCCGCTTGACGGGGAATTGGCTGCAACCTATTGAACAGCCCGTGTCGCTTGCGACATGGCCTCGTGGCGGAGTGGTTACGCAGAGGACTGCAAATCCTTGCACCCCGGTTCGATTCCGGGCGAGGCCTCCAAATTCTCTTTTCCAAATGATTTCAGATTTTTATCTGAAGACGTTACACGGTTTTGCGTGAGCTGCACTCCAGCCCTTTCGCACTGCCTTGTGATTCGGCGCCTCTTCGCCAATGGCTTTCGGTCCGCTGTATAGGCAAAAGGGCGCGTTTCTTTGCGGGCGCCGCGGGCCGGTGCGTCGGTCACACCAGCCCAGCTGAAACCTCCTGAAATGTGGCGCTGCGACATTGGCCGCGGGTTGTCGAGAGCCCAGCCAGTCAGGTTCAAGAGCTGGTAGAAAGTGCTCTTTCTTCCCACTCGGACTTCAAGAGCGCGTAAATGAACTCATTGCCCCATACTCCATTGAAGCGGTCGTTTTGAAGAAGATGTGCTTCGCGACGGAAGCGCAGCCTCTCGACAACCCCTACCGATCCTTTGTTCAGCGGATCGAGGCGTGCAAAAATCCGATGGAATCCGTATTCGCTGAAACCGATATCGAGCATCATTCGAACGGCTTCGGTGGCATAGCCTGCGCCTGAGAAATCGGGATTGAAGATATAGCCGATCTCCGCTTGAAGCGCGTCCTTGCTTGCCATTTTCAGCAGAACCTCCCCGAGGAGTGCGGAATCTTCGCGGCGGATCACTGCCAGGTGCAATGCATCTCCATTGTTCTCGAACCGTGGCTGAAGACACGCCGCAAACTGCTCAGACAAGGCGTGTTTGCCTGGGACCGGTGCATAGAGAAACCTGTAGACCTCGGGACGGCTGTGATAGGCATCGTAAGCCGGGCGATCGGATGACACGAAAGGTCGTAGTTCAAGACGATCAGAACGAACTGTCGGTGGCAGGCGGGTGTCCATAGGGTCTCCAGTAAGGGTGTTCGGGACACGGGCATCTATGGAGCGGCGGTTGATCCTGCAAGGTGTCTGGGGCAGCGGACTGGCAAAATGCCGCGCCACTAAAGATGTCCCGCAGTGCTCCCGGTGACGGACTGTCAATGCGTGCCGGCATTTCCGGCCATCGACCACGGTGATAGTCTTTTGCAGGACCGCGTTTGCTGCAAAGGATGTTGCCATGAGCTGGAATCCCGCCCTGACACCGGGGTGCCCGGATGATACCGAGGCCGACTCCATCGAAACGCTGATCATTCCGCGTGCCCGCGACATTGGCGGCTTTGAGGTGCGGCGGGCGCTGCCAGCACCAAAGCGGCAGATGGTGGGGCCGTTCATCTTTTTCGATCAGGCAGGACCGGCGGAGTTTCTGACAGGCCAGGGCATCGACGTCCGCCCCCACCCGCATATCGGGCTGGCGACCGTGACCTACCTCTTCCGCGGAGATTTTCACCATCGTGACAGCATTGGCTCGGATCAGGTGATCCATCCCGGCGCGCTGAACTGGATGGTTGCGGGGCGGGGTGTTTCCCATTCGGAGCGGACCAGCACGGCCTCGCGGCAGGGGCCGCACAGCCTGTTCGGCATTCAGACCTGGGTGGCGTTGCCGGAAGCGATGGAAGATGCCGAGCCCACGTTCGAACATCATGAGAAAGAGACGCTTCCCGAAATTGGCGATGACGGTGTGACCCTGCGGCTGATCCTGGGAACCGCCTATGGCGAGAAGGCTCCGGCCACGGTCCACACAGACATGTTCTATGCCGATGTCGTGCTCGAACCCGGTGCGCGCTTCCCGCTTCCCGATGATCATGAAGACCGGGGGATCTACGTGACGGAGGGGGCGGTCTCGGTTGCCGGGCAGATCTTTGAAGCCGGACGAATGATGGTGTTCCGGCCAGGTGATTCCATCACTGTGGGCGCTGGAGCAGAGGGCGCGCGGCTGATGCTTCTGGGCGGCGCGACAATGAGCGGGCCGCGATACATATGGTGGAATTTCGTGGCTTCTTCCAAGGAGCGCATCGAAGCGGCCAAGGATGACTGGCGCCGGGAAAACTGGGGTGCGGGGCTGTTTGATCTGCCGCGGGGAGACGATGAGGAATTCGTTCCATTGCCTGGCTAGGCGGCCTTGCGTCCATCTGGAGGCATAAGGGACGATCCATAATATTTATGGTGCACCCGAATGACCCGAAAACGGGGTTCCACTTTTCGGTCCGATGCTCTGGCTGTGAGGCCGGGCACGACTGTGCTCCCTGTCGGGAGCTACGATGTTCGACGTGTGTGGGCGAAGGTGTTTCCCGACGTGTCAGTGGTCCACGCCTGCCTGCCGCAGAGCGATTGACAGGGGCGACCGCAGCCGCTAGCAAACCGGTCAAATCTTTGTTTTCGGCGAAGCGGGAAGCTTCTCCCGCAGACGGTCCGAAAACAGGCTTCGGGAAGCAGACGCATGACAATCGATTTCTCCCAGCAGCGCGCCAATATGGTGGAAGGACAGTTGCGGACGTCCGATGTGACGAGCAACCCGCTTCTGGACGCGATGGGCGAGATTCCGCGCGAGGCCTTCGTGCCGGGACGAAAGAAGGCGCTCGCCTATATCGACGAAGACATTGAAATTGCCCCGGCAGCGGATGGAAATGGCGCCGCTATCTGATGGAGCCCGCGGCCTTCGGGAAGCTGATCCAGCTTGCCGATGTGCAATCGAGCGATGTCGTTCTCGATGTGGGGTCGGGATCGGGTTATTCGGCGGCGGTTCTGTCGCGCCTTGCAAGCTTCGTCGTTGCACTTGAAAGCGATGAAGGGCTTGCGGGTATGGCGACGGAAGCGCTCAACGAGCTTGGCTGCGTCAACGTGGCTGTCGTTGGTGGTGCGCTGCAGGGCGGGTATGCCGACGATGCGCCCTACGATGTGATTGTCATTGGCGGGGCGGTGGATCATGTTCCGCAAAGTCTCCTCGATCAACTGCGCAATGGCGGACGGCTTGTCGCGGTGATCGGCGAAGGGAATGCGGCCCAGGCGCATCTTTTTGTGAAGGATGACGGCATCGTTTCCAGCCGTCCGGCTTTCAATCTGGCGGTCCGGCCACTGCCTGGGTTCCAAAAAGAGCCGGTATTCGTGTTTTGAGGGGTGACTTGTTGCTTTCCTGCAACGGAATTGATCAAGGGATTGATGTAACATCTATTTGAAAGAGCGCCTGATTTGGGGGTGGGGGACAGGCTGTCATTGGTGTCTCCCGGGCGTGGACGCCGGTTGAAAGACCGGAACACATAAGTCGGGGTGGTGGTGTCCTGTATGGCGCGGCTGCCGATAACAGTCCGAGGTTGACAGATCGTGCCTTTTTACCGTCGTTTCCTTATCCCTCTGGTGGCCTCATCCGCGTTGATTGCAACGCCAGTCGTCGCTTCCGCCGAGACCATTCTGGGCGCTCTGGCAAAAGCCTACGAGAACAACTCCACGCTCAACGCCGAACGCGCCGGAGTCCGGGTGACCGATGAAGACGTCGCCATCGCCAAATCCGGCATGCGTCCGCGCGTTCAGGGCACCGCTTCGCTCGCGCTGACCCACAATGACGGCACCGATATCCGCACCGGTGAATTCGGTATCTCGCTGACGCAGCCAATTTTTGACGGTTTCCAGACGCGCAACAACGTGCAGGCGGCGGAAGCGTCGGTTCGTGCGGCGAACGAGGCTCTGAGAAACCAGGAACTCGATACGCTTTTCAACGCGGCCAGCGCCTATATGGACGTCATTCGCGATCGTCAGATCGCTGCGCTGCGGGCACAGAACCTTGAATTCCTCGAGGAGCAGGTGCGTTCGGCGCGCTCGCGCTTCGATGTGGGCGAGGGAACGCGCACGGATGTCGCGCA
>NZ_BAMP01000022.1 GCF_000615975.1 Nitratireductor aquibiodomus NL21 = JCM 21793
CGCCCGGCCGCCCTTGTGCCGCGCCAGGGGGCAGCGCCCCCAAGCAACCGGCCCGGCCAGAGCGAAGCGGAGGCCGGGGAGAAGATCTGATCGGGATACGTCCAGCCTGAAAACCGGAAAGTCGTGTATCTCGATCTCCTTGTTCCTTGAGAGGCGGCGGCCATGAGCAAAAAGAAGCCCCGCTCGGTTGAGCGGGGCAGTTCGGGGAGCCGGTCTTAGTCGCCGTTGCGGCGGGACCAGATGAGGTTGTGGGACTTTCCGTCCTCGGCTTCGACCAGGCTGGCATAGATCGGGGCCGGGAAGCTCGGATCGTCCAGCTTGACGCTGAGGTATTCGCGCTGCGTCTCGCGGGTGACCTTCTTCCAGGCTGCGCCGAACTCGGTAGCGCCGGCGAAGATGCGGAAGTCGGGGCCGCGCTCGCTATCGCCCTCGGTGGCGGTGAACTTCGCCTTGACGTTGAGGGTCAGGGTCTTGACCGCGCCGGTGAAGCCCGCGCCGTTCTCGTTCTTGGTGAAGGTGCCGATGGTTGCCATTGTCGTATTCCTTTTCCTGTCGGGCCGCACCATTGCGACCTCGATGGCGGTCGTTCGACCGGGGACGATCGGCCCCGCACCCCTTGGGGCTGGAACAAAGTGGAAGGCGGCTGGCGACGGCTTTTTTGTTTCGCGCTGCAAAGCCGAAGGCGGCGGAAAAAGCTGGCGACGGACGTTGCGGGAAGACGAGCGAGGCGAAGCCGGTCTTCGGTCAGACCTTGCCAGTCGAGGACGCGGATGGGGCGTCCGAACAGGAAATCAGACGGAATACGACAATGGCGACCGTCGTGTGCCTCGCCGGGATCGGGGACGGTGCTGCATGGGCTGCGCCGGTGCGGTCTTCCCTGATCCGACCGGCAAGGTGAGTTCGCCCTGTCGCCAGCGAGGGTGATAGCGGGTGTGGTCTCGTCTGACCTTCGCCGGTGCTGCCGGGTCCGGTGTGGCTGGAAGACCGCCTGCGGGGCGCTGCGCCATGCCTCGGCCAAGCGGACGGTCCGGGCGCTTTCTTGGCGCTGATCCGCCTGCCGGTCGAAGTCGAGCGCGGAAAGCCCAACCTCGTCGTAGTCCTGCCGTGGCGACTAGGACCAGCTCCCCGAATTGCCTTGTTCAACCGGGTGGGGCTTGCCGCGAAATGGCCGCCGCCGCCCTTGCGTTATGGGATTGAAGCCGAATGGCGGAAACGCGCCGAAGGCGTGGTTCCGGCGTAGCCGAAAGCCCGGCCCGAAGGGCAACGCCCTGTTCAGTGCCGTGCCGTCCACGGATCAATGACCGGAACACCTGCCGCATTGAAGGCGCTGGAATCGCGTGTGGCGACCGAAAAACCGTGAGCGGTTGCGATGGCGGCAATGTAGCCGTCCGGCGTGGGAAAGCCCTTACCAGCGCTGCGAGCTGCGACGGCCAGATTGGCATAGTGGTGGGCGGCTTCGGTATCGAAGGGCAGGATTCGACCATCGAACAGGGCAAGAAGCTCGTCCAGCGTGTCGGCGAGCTTCTGCTTGCGGCGTCCGTCCGGCAGCGCGGCGATACCGAACAGCAATTCCGCGACGGTGACGCTGGAAAGATAGAGAGTTTCGGCGGCCTGCTCGTCAAGCCAGTCGCGCACGGTGGGGTCCGGCTCCGGCTTCATTGCTTCGGAGACGACATTGGTATCCAGAACGATCATTCAAAGCTCATCGGCTTGGCGGGCGTCCTGTCTCGGGCCTGTTCCAGCGCCTCGAAATCGGCATTGGTCAGCCCGGCCTTGCGGCTCACCGCCGACAGGGCAGAGCCGATGCGCAGACGGTCGGCGGGGCGAACTGCCGCCTCCAGAATGTCGCGCATTTCGGCTTCGGCGCTGCGACCATGATGGGCCGCGCGCACCTTGAGGGCGCGGTGTGCCTCGTCTGACAGGTTGCGAATGGTAACGGCGGGCATTTGATGGCGTCTCCGGCGAAGTGATGGCGGTGCTATCAATATAGAGAATGTGCTATCGTCCGGCAAGGTGCGGCGACTATCTGGCGGGCTGACCGATGCCCGCCGCCAATCGCATCCATGCCGCTATGCCGACGCATCCACCCCCGACGATGCAGAAGATTTGTCGCCAGATTTCGGACGGCACGGCTTCCTTGGTGACGCCATGGACCAGCGCATAGCCTGCGACGGCGGCGGGAACGGCGAACACAAGCGCCACGATAAAGCGGATGGCGGGCGAGCGGATCGTCTCGAACAGGACCGCCAGGACGCCGAAGGCGACGCCAGCGGAGAACAGCCCGACCAGCCCCGCGCCGATCAAGCCCGAGCCGGTCTGATAGGCGAATTGCGCGGCTGTCAGCCCGAGCATGAAGGGCAGCGCATAAATAGCGAGCGTGTAGGCGAGGACGCAAAGAAGCGCGACCAGCGCAACACTCATGAACATCACGGCGACCATGATCTTTCACCTTTACCTTACTGCACCGCCTTTCGTGCAATCGTGACGATGACTGCTCACCATGGCGATGGTGCCTCTATGTCCTTGTCCTGTCGAGCCTGTTGGGGCTGACGGTCCTTGATTTGTCGAGGTCATCCGGCCGCGCGGCCGGATTTTTCCCGATGGAAGGCCGGGGCCGCTGGCGCGGCCCCGGTTCATCATCATTCCGCCGCGACGGCGAATGGCTCGTCTTCCATGGTCCCGGCGCTGTCGGCTTCCGGCATGGCGTCGGCCACGACGGGGGCCTGCGGCTGCTCGTCGGCCAACCACGCGGGCGGCTCGGTGCGCAGCGGGATCGGGAGCCAGCCGGTCCCGGCTAGAAGCTGCTCGGCCTTTTCCGCCATCTCCTGCTTCTTTTTGTCCGCGATCTGCTCGGCGGCGTCCTCGCCAACGGCTTCACGCACGGCGGCAAGGATTTGGGCCTTGGTGACGCGCCCGAGATAGGTCCGCACGGTAGGCGTCCAGTGCGCCGTCATGTCGAGCGCCACCGCCGTCGCCAGCCTGTCCGCCGTCTCGTGGGCGTGGCGCTTGTTCTGCTCCCACGGCAGTTTGAGGGCGTTGACGGTCTGCGCGGCGCAATGAGCGAACAACGCCATGACGCTGGCATGGTCCAGCCCGGCGATGAAGGCCCAAAGGTCCGCCACGTCGCGCGGCATGTCAGACGCCCATGCGGCATGACGATCCGCCAGTGCCTTCGCCGCTGCCGTGTCCTCGATGCCGTCCGCATGCCCGCCGAGGCTGGCGCTGATCGGGCGGATTTCGAGGCAATGGGCATCCCCGCCGCCGCGATAGAAGGTCTGCGCGGCGAGCGCATGGGTGACGGCGATCAAGGCCATGTCCGGCTGCTCGCCAAGGGCGAGACGCAGGGCAAGGGTGCGATGCGCGGTCAGGTCGCGGATGAGCGAATCCGACAGCGGCTTGCCGTCTTCCTCCGCTTCCTCGTCCTCGGTCTCAAGCGCGGAAACGTGGTTCCCGTCCTCGTCATGTTCGCCATCGTCCATGATTTCGCCATCGCGGTTGACGCGCACACCGTCGATGATGGTGCCGCCGTCCTGCGCTGCGGGTTCTTCCGGTTCCGGGGCTTCGTCCTCGGGCCGGATAAAACCCCGCTCGATGCGGGCTTCCCCATCGTAATTCAGGACCACGAAAACGCCGCCGCGCGCGATCTCATCGGGATCGTAGGCGTAGCGCTCGCCGCCGAACTTCTCGATTTCGGCTTCAAGCTCGGCAAAGCGCTTGTCCACATCGGGCGGCAAGTCCTCGCTCTTGTCTTCCCACTCCGCCGACAAGCGCTCAAGTTCCTCCTGCGCGGCATCGTGGGCGGCAATGTCTTCCTCGGTAAGCTCTACCTCGTGCGGATAGGTGCGGCGCATGCCGTGGGCGTGAGGCCAGTCGATATAGGCCGAAACCCATTTCCACCCCTCTGCCTCCTGAACCTCCGCAGCGATCCTTTCCAGCTTTTCCAGCACAAGCCGGTCCAGTAGCGCGGCGTCCTCATAGAAGCCGCCGCGATCCTCGGTGAACAGGTCGCGGATGATGTAGCCGCCAGCCTCCTTGTAGCTTCCGGGCCGATGAATACCGCGCGCCGATCCGAAGCCGCCACGTTGCAGGCGGTCAGGTTGCGGCGGATGATCACGGTTCCTTGTTGTGGGACAGGTTCTCAAAAACGTGTTCCTGCCGGGCATGGTCGTCGGTGATGGCGAACGCCTGCAACTGGTCCATGGTCAGCCCGCCGTCGCGGTAAACCTGAATCAGCTTGGGGCTGACGGCTCCAAGGCGAAGCCGCTGCTTCACCACATGCGCGGACGTGCCGAACCGGGCCGCGATTTCCTCCGCTCCCCATCCGCGATTTTCCGAAAGCTCGCGGAAGCGCTCGAACTCGTCGGCGGGGTGCAAGTCCTCGCGGTTGACGTTCTCGTCAAGGCTGATTTCCGCCGCATCGTTCGCGGTGTCGATCACGCAGCGGATCGGCTCGGTTTTCTTGATTTCCTTGCGCTTGGCGCGCAATAGCTGCGCCAGCCTGCGGCCTTCTCCGACGCTGACCAGATAGAAGCCGGTCGGCTCTCCGTCCGTAATCTCCGGCTCCACCACAAGGTTTTGCAGCATCCCCTTGGCGGCGATGCTCGCGGCCTTCCCCTCGATAGACGCCTCGCTGTGCGGGGTTTTCCGGGCGTTCTTCGGATGCTTCTTGAGCTTGTTGAGCGGGATGAAAACCGTTTCGCCATTTTCGGGAACGGTGATGGTCTTGGCATTGGTCGTCATGGTCTTTCTCCTAATGGCTTGGGTTGGAGCGCAGCGCTGCGCTGCAACCCTGGCCGTCGCCGAGACCGGGGGGTGCAAGGTGCAAGGGCGGCCGGGCGGAGGGGGATCACCCAGGCTGCACAAGCGGATCGAAGTCATGACGACAATGCGCAGCACGCATCCGCGCGGAAGGCTGGGGATACCGCCCGGCCGCCCTTGTGCCGCGCCAGGGGGCAGCGCCCCCAAGCAACTGGCCCGGCCAGAGCAAAGCGGAGGCCGGGCGCATCGACCGGATCAGGATATGGGAAGGTGGCTGGCCTGAAACCCTGCCATCCTGATCGCATCTTCATCTGGTGAACAAAGAGAGTAGTATGCCGATATTGTCAGTGTAGTTGGCGAGGCGGCTTCGCCATGACCGAAGAACGCAATCGGGAGATTCTAAGACGCGGCGAGCTGGTGAGACCTTTCCGGCCCTTGCGCGGGATTACCAGATCTCGCGGGAACGTGTGCGCCAGATAGTCGAGCGAGAGGACAGGAAGGAACAGCGCCAGACTGAATTGGCCGAGGCCGACAGCCGCCCGGATCAACCGAACCCTCTGCATCTGGAACCGCATGAGCGAAGAATCCTTGCCGAGTTTTGCGGCAAGGCGGAGTTCACGCCGGATGATGTCCAGGAGCGCGGCTTCTGGCGAGGCAATCTCCGTTGCGATGACAGGGCGTGGCGCGCAATCGTGAAATGGATGGCGCTCACCGGTAAAAAACCCATAAAGCCGCCGGGCATGTGGACGATTGAGGAGTGGCAACAGCACGATTTTGGTCGTGCGCGTAGGCGCTCGTAAACGGATGCAATCCGCCTATTCAGGTTTGCAGAACAGCGTCCGAAACAGTCGCTCCGACCGCTCCGCACCTTCATCGGTCAAGATGACGGATTTCGCCTTGCTGACTGGATTGCCGATGTAGCCCTTTTCGTGCAGCCGGTTCATGGCGTCCCAATCGAAGCCCTTCCAAGCGCGTCCGTCGCGGTCGAGCGACAGGAACAGCAGGGCTAAGATTGCATCGTCAATCTTTTCCTTGTCGATTTCCATCTGCCGATACCTCGCAGCGTTCCAAGATGTTTGTCACGCACAAAAGATCGGCGGCGCTTTAAACGCCGTCAATCTCGTGCAAAGGTCTATTTAGTAGGGTCATGGAGGGCGATGGAGTAGACATAGTTCTCATCGCTATCTCGCATGTCCCGCCATTCATTTCCCCCGGCTTCTCATTTCCCTGAATGGCGGCAAAGAGCTCGCTCTTTTCTAGTGGCGATTATTTTCCTTTTATTTCAATTAGTTGGCCTGCACTTGTGCGCATCGAAGCCGCGGCCGGCTCTGATTTCTCATGATTCTGACTGGAGGTCAGAACATGAAACTCAAGAGCCTTCTGATTGGCTCCGCAGCTCTCGCAGCTGCTGCAACCGGCGCCAAGGCGGCCGACCCGATCGTCGTCCCCGAGCCGGAGCCGATGGAATATGTGCGCGTTTGCGACGTCTACGGCGCAGGCTTCTTCTACATCCCCGGCACCGAGACCTGCCTGAAGATCGGCGGCATGGTCCGTTACCAGATCAACTGGGATGAGAACGACGACGGCTGGAACAAGTACGCTCGCGGTGAGCTGAACATCGACGCCCGCTCCGAGACCGAGTACGGCACGCTTGGCGCGTTCATCAAGTTCCGCGCAACCAGCAACAACGCTGGCTACACCCCGGCCGGTTCGGCAACGCCGTGGGCGACCACCGCTGGTCCGCTTCCGGCAGCTGGCGTCAACGATGGTGACGCACTGTCGCTTGGCGTGGGTTCGAGTGTTGGCCTTCAGCAGGCGATCATCTCGCTTGGTGGCCTCTCCATGGGTCTCTCTGACACGCTTTACGACGCTGGCCTCTCCGGCGAGTTCGACAGCGGCGGTGGCGATCGCGTTCACTTCATCAGCTACACCTTTGTTGCAGGCAATGGCGTTACCGCAACGCTCGCTCTTGAAGAAGCCGATAGCAACTACGACTACACGCCGAACTTCGTCGGTAAGGTCGGCATCGCTCAGGGTTGGGGTTCTGCTGACCTCTGGGCAGCTTACGACGCGACCGCTGAAGAGTTCGCGCTTAAGGCAATCGTGAAGGCTAACCTGACTGATCGTCTGTTCGCCGAAGCAATCGCCACGTATGAGAGCGGCATCAACTTCTACTCGACCGATCCGTTCAACGTGACTGGAACGGGCATCCCGTCCACGATCCGTTTCGGTTCGGAGTGGTCCGTGGGTGGCCTCATTGGCTACAAGTTCACGCCGAAGCTGAAAGCTTCTATCGGTGCTCAGTACTACGACAATGTCGGCAACGACTTTGTTTCCTCGGTTGTGGGTGGCGACGTGAACTTCCTGAGCGCAGGCGTCACGGTCGACTACGAGATCGTCGAGAATTTCGACGCGAAGCTCGCTGTCAACTACGGAAAGCTCGACACGCCGGCTGGCAATGTCGACAACTGGAGCGGCTTCGTTCGCTTCCAGCGCAACTTCTAAGATGCGCGGTTAGAAAAAAATACGGAACCCGGCGGAGAGATCCGCCGGGTTTTGGCTTTGAAGACATCGCTGGTAGCGGGCGTCATAGGCGCAAATGCTTCGGGTGACAGGGTTTAGCGAGGTCTTCAGTCAGGCTCTCTCAAGGGCGAGTTCGTCACATTTTTTGAAAACTCCAGGAAGGAGAAACCATAACCCGCCGTCAGGGGCTCATCAGGGCGGGGCCATAAGTAAGTGAAAAAATGCTTTTTTTTCTGGACTGGCCTAAGTCACGAGTGCTAGTCCCCTTAGCCGGGGATATGACTAGCTTGGGGAAATCGAGAATTTTTATCTCGAAGGGGTGGTTCACAACTCAGAATTTTACCGAACACGCATTTGACATAAACGCCCGGGACGTGACCTGACATGGGGGCGGTCAATAGTCCTGGTAGCGAGTGGGGCCTCTCGAGGTCGCGCTATTCCGTCACGTTCGGTAGCGAGCATTTGCGTCTCGTTTCTGAGTACAGTTTAAAAGAACTCTTCACAAAGTATGGGGACATACTTTGGGAACCTGGCACGCATAAATACAATGTCACCTTCTTCATCGGTGAGCTTGATGAGCTCTTGATGGGGAAACGATTCAGTGCGTTCGAGCAGAGTCTGCTCGATGAACTGATCGGCAAACTGCGCGCCCGCGGAAACAGCAATGCGACCATCAATCGAAAGATGGCCGCGCTGAGCAAGCTTCTGCGGAAAGCGCATAAGATGGGTGACATTCACAGCCTGCCGGAATTCCGGCGCCAGAAAGAGCGCTCCGGGCGCATAAGGTTCCTTTCCTGCAGCGAGGAGGAAATGCTGTTCGCGGCAATCCGCCGGCGCAGCGAGGATGCCTGGCGGCTTTCGGTGTTTCTGGTCGATACGGGCTGTCGTCTCGGCGAGGCCATTGGCCTTACCTGGAACGACGTGCGGGACGGGCGTGCGAGCTTCTGGATCACCAAGTCGGCACGTGCCCGATCGGTACCATTGACAAAACGTGCTCAGGAGGTCTCGAACCTTCCCAGAAATGGGGAAAAGGGCCCGTTTGCAATGCTTCGGCAGGCGCAGTACCGCACGATCTGGAACGAGGCGAAGGCGGAGATTGGGCTGTCACAGGACACCCAGGTGGTGCCGCATGTTCTACGCCACACCTGCGCATCCCGTCTTGTTCAGGGCGGCATCGATCTGCGCCGCGTGCAGATGTGGCTCGGTCATCAGACACTGACCATGACCATGCGCTACGCGCATCTGGCAACAGGCGATCTGGACCCCTGCGTGGGCGTTCTCGAACGTTGCTCCAAAACGGCCACCGCTAAGCAGGCATAGCCTTGCGGCCATGCCTTGCCGCTGTTGTGGGAGAAAATCTGGTCCTGCCCGCCGAAACGGCGGGCAGGCACCCTGGCTCGTCCGGGTTCAGGCTGATTTTTCCGCACGCCTGATGAAGGCGGCAATCTCTTTCGGCAGCGCTCCCGTTTCCAGAAGCGGGGCATGGCCCTGACCGGCGACCACGATCTGTTGCATTGTCGGGTGGCGTGCGGCCATCTCCTCAAGTGTTCGGCTGGAAAGCAGGCGGGAGTTTTCGCCGCGAATTGCCAGCACCGGAGTTGCCTTCAGCCTTCAAACAGCGGCCAGAGTGCGGGAAGGGGTGTGTCGAGGTCGATCGCTTTCAGCGGCTTTAGTAGTTTGGGATCGAAATCGGCGCGCAGGCGCCCTTTCTCTTCTCTGTAAAGCGCCTCGGTAAAACGCCACCAGTCTTCATCGTCGAGGGCCGGGAACGCTTCTCCGTGAATGGCCTTCTGGATTTTGACCGCCTCGGCCATCGTACCGGGTTTGGGCGCGCGCTGCAGATAGGCGCGGATCTGGGCGAGCCCGTCTCCCTCCACCACCGGGCCGATGTCGTTTAGCACCACGGCTTTCATGAGGGTGGGGCGTGCGCCGGCCAGGGCCATGATGATCAGCCCGCCACGCGACGTGCCGATGAAGGCCGCATGTTCCACCCCAAACGCGGCAAGGCCGGAAACGATGTCAGCGGCTTCCACCGTCACGTCATAGCGTCGCCAGTCCGGGTCGTTGTCGGAGAGGCCGCGTCCGCGATAATCGAAGGCGATCACCTTCCGCGGGGTGGTGGCGTCGGTGGAGAGCTTTTCGGCAAGGGCATGAAAATCGCGGGCATTGCGTGTCAGGCCGGGCAGGCAGACCACCGGCAGGCCGGGATTGGCTTCGCCATAGAGGCGGGCATGCAGCTTCAGGCCATCCTGCGCTGAATAGAAGACATCGCGAAAGCCGCGCTCAGGCATCATATCCTCCAGAGACGTCCCGCATCAGCCAGGACGTCCCGTATCAGTTGTCTCCACGCCTCGGGCACAGAGGATTTTAGTATCAGGCAGGTGCACCTGACGTCCGCACATGTGCGGTGAAACGATGCCCCGGTCAACGATAGCCGGGTCATGGGGCGGGCAACTCAATCAGCTTCCTGCGGAAATATCCGCAACAATGTCGAACTGGCCGGTAAGACGCATTTTGTAGATCTGCAGGTTCTCCATCACCCTTTGAACATAGTTTCGCGTCTCCGAATAGGGAATGCGTTCGATCCAGTCCACAATGTCTTCCACCGGCTTCCCGCGCGGATCGCCGTAGCGCTCCATCCATTCGGCCGCGCGGCTCGGTCCGGCGTTGTAGCCGGCGAAGGTGAGAATATAGGAACCGTTGAACCGCGCGAGCTGTTCTTCCAGATAGGCCGCCCCCAGGGTTGCGTTGTAGGTTGCATCGGTTGTGAGGCGCGCCCGCGAATAGGGAAGGCCGCTCTTGCGCGCCATCTCCCGTGCCGTCGCCGGCATGAGCTGCAGCAGGCCGCGCGCGCCGGCCGGTGAAACCGCCGCTGGATTGAACTCGGTTTCCTGCCGGGCAATCGCATAGGCGAGCGCCTGGCGGGTGGAAGGGATGGCGGCGGCTACGGGTATGGCACCCACCGGGTGTGCCAGTGCGCCGATGTCGAGCCCCCGGCCTGCCGCAATCTTGCCGACCCGCAGGGCGGTCGTGTAATCGCCGCGCGCCTCGGCCATCCGGGCGAGCAGGGTCAGTTCGCCGGGCCTGTCCAACGTCTCTGCCAGTTTTCGATAAAGGCTGCCTGCGCGCCAGACATGGTTGGTCTTCTCCAGGCTCTGGATTGCACGCACCATTTCGCGGGCGGAAAAATGGCGGCGGTCTTCGTCGTCGGGTTCCGGCGCATCGGCTGCAAGCGCGGCGCGACCGAGCCTTGCTGTCGCCAGTTGCCCGTAGAACGTTGCACCGAAGCGGGCAGCCTCTTCATAGGAGGCGGTTGCATCCCCCGGAGCACCGGCCTCCACCGCCCGCCCCAGCCAGTAATTCGCCCGCGCATTCGAGATCGGGCCCTCGGCAATTTCCGCAATGCGGGCGAAATGCGGCGCGGCCTTCCGGGCGTCCTTCAGGGCGCGCAGCGCATACCATCCCGCGTGAAACTCCGCGTCGGCGGCGCGTGAGGGGCTTTCTGCCGAGTGGGCAGCCGCCACCCTGTAGGCCGTCTCCGCATCGCCGGTGTCGAGCAGTTCGCGCGAGAGCACGCGCCGTTCCACCCACCATTCGTCCGGATCGATCAGGCTTTCCGCATCCCGCGGCGCGGTCAGCATCAGCCTGGCAGCTTCATCGAAGCGCCCGGCACGGCGCAGGAAGCGTGTCCTGGCAAAGATATATCCGGCGCTGCGTTCCGCCTCGGGCACCGCGTCGAGCAGGTTTTCCGCACTCCTGTCACCACGAATAACCGCCGCCCATGCCTTTGTCAGGGCCGCGCCGCCGGCGCGTTCCGCAACCCGTTCGGCCGAACGCACCCGCGTGTCATACAGCATCTGCTCCATGCGCACCCGGTGGTCGGTCCTAGAAAGCAGATCATCGAATGTCTCCAGAAAGGCTGTTTCACCCGTCGCATCGAGTTTTGCCTTTCGCCAGAATCCGGAGACAAGCGCGCGCGCCTTTTCCTCTTCTCCCAAAGCTGCATAGGACCTGGCGAGCACCATCGTGCCCTCGAGGGTTCTGGGCTCCGTGTCGCCAAGCAGGCTCACCACCACCTGAGGTCGCTGCTTCTCGCGGTAGAGCGCGCGCTCGGCATGCTCGCGCAGTGTCAACATGCCGGGCCAGTCGCCAAGCTCCCTGGCGATGGCCGCAATTTCGCCGCTCGAGAATGTGTCGCTCGCCGAAAGCGCCATGGCCCAGGTCAGAATTCGCCGTTCGAGACTGTCTTCCTTCATGTGGTTGCGAAGGGTGCGCGCGGTCGCCGGATCGCTGAGCGAGAGCGCATCGAGCCCCGCGATCAGGGCGCGTTCGTTGGCCGATTGTCCGCCCTGGCCGTCCATCACATTCGGGCGAACGGCGGCGGTGTTTGTCAGCGCGTTGATGGCGGCTGCAGGCGAGTTGACCGCGTCGGGGCGTGCGAAAGGGATCGGGCCCATGTCCGGCAGGGCCTGCGCATGCGCGAGTGGCGAGACTGAAAGAAGAAGCAGCGAAGCAAGCGCAGCCTTTGTCGTCATACACAAACGTCCCGAACGTTGGACCCTTTGGGCAGCAGGAGCTGCTTCCAGAACAGGCAATATCGTTTCACGATGGCGCAGAGCCTGCGGATACTGGCGTAACACACCATCTTTGCAGGATTCTTGCGGGCAAGAGATGGCAAGACTATGGTGCGCCGCCTGATCTTCGGTTAGAAGCATCCGGCGCCGGCCTGGGCTGGCAGCAAACCATCAATTTCATTCAGGAGTTCGACATTATGTTCAGGGGGTCTCTCACAGCGCTTGTGACACCGTTTGCCAGGGATGGCAGCCTGGACAAAAAAGCGTTCCGCGAACTCGTTGAATGGCAGATTGCAGAAGGCAGCAGCGGGCTGGTGCCCGTTGGTACGACCGGCGAATCCCCGACGCTCACGCATGAGGAGCACCGCGAGGTTGTCCGGATATGCGTCGAGGCGGCTCAGGGGCGCGTTCCGGTCATCGCCGGTGCAGGCTCCAATTCGACCCGTGAGGCAATCGCGCTGGCAAAGTTTGCCGAAGAAGTGAAGGCCGACGCGGCACTGGTGGTCACACCCTACTACAACAAGCCGACGCAGGCAGGGCTCTATGAGCATTTCGCGGCTGTAGCCCGTGCCACGAGTTTGCCCATTATTATCTACAATATCCCCCCGCGTTCCGTGATCGACATGACACCGGAGACCATGGGGCGTCTGGCGAAGGACTTTTCCAACATTGTCGGCGTGAAGGACGCGACGGCGAAGGTGGACCGGGTCTCCGAGCAGCGCATGACCTGCGGCAAGGATTTCATCCAGCTTTCCGGCGAGGACGCTTCCGCGCTGGGCTTCAATGCGCATGGCGGGGTGGGCTGCATCTCGGTGACAGCCAATGTCGCACCGCGCCTGTGTGCCGAGTTCCAGGCGGCCACGCTCGCCAATGACAAGGAAAAGGCGCTTGAGTTGCAGGATCGGCTGATGCCGCTGCACAAGGCGATTTTCATCGAGCCAGGGCTTTGCGGTGCAAAATACGCATTGTCTCGTCTCGGCCGGGTCGAGAACACCGTGCGTTCGCCGCTTGTGCCGATCGAGGCCTCGACTGCGGAGCGCATCGACGCTGCCATGCAGCATGCAGGGCTGCTGAACTGACGCATTTTGCAGCCGGGCAGGGCACCTGGCGTCGCACAAATGCGGTGAAACGAACGGGCGGCTCTTCTGCCGTCCCAGGGAAAGCGGAAGTGCCACGGCGCTTCCGCCGCATTTGGAACTGATGGCAAAAGACAAGAATCCCAACGTCAAGACGATTGCCGAAAACCGTAAGGCGCGCTTCTCCTATGAGGTGCTCGATACGCTGGAAGCCGGCCTCGTCCTGACAGGAACCGAAGTGAAATCGCTGCGCGACGGTCACTCGAACATCCAGGAGGCTTATGCTTCCATCGAGGATGGCGAGTGCTGGCTGATCAATTCCTATATTCAGGAGTATTCCGCCGGAAACCGCTTCAACCACGAGCCCCGCCGCAGGCGCAAGCTGCTGGTGTCCAAGCGCGAGCTGTCGCGCCTGGCCCAGTCGATCGAGCGCGAAGGCATGACGCTCGTGCCGCTCAGGCTCTATTTCAATGCGCGTGGGCTTGCGAAACTTCAACTCGCCGTGGCGCGCGGCAAGAAGCTGCACGACAAACGCGAGACGGCCAAGAAACGCGACTGGAACCGGGAAAAAGCAAGGCTCCTGAAGCAGCACGGCTGAAGAGGCGCAGGGCGCCGCGCCGCTATCGGACTCTATTTGTCCAGAAACGCGTGTATATCACGGAAAACGCTCACGAACATCTCTTCCGTCAGACGGCCGGTGTTCGTGTTGTAGCGTGAGCAGTGATAGCTCGAGAAAATGGCAAGTCCGGCAAGCTCCTGATGCCCGCCATGTGTGAAGGGATGGGCTGCAACGCGCCCGCCGAGCGCCCGAACGGTTGACTGATGGGCGATCACGCCAAGCGTGAGCACCGCTCTGAGATTCTTGAAGCGCTTCAGCGTCGGCGCAAAGAAGTGCTGGCGGCAGGTGTTGATCTCGGCGCCCACTGGCTTGTTCTCCGGCGGAACGCAGCGCACGGCGTTGATGATCGCCGTATCAACGAGGGACAGGCTATCATCCGGCCGGGCTTCGTAGCTGCCCCTGGCGAAGCCGAACGTCTTCAGCGTGCTGTAAAGAAGGTCTCCAGCGTAATCGCCGGTGAAAGGACGTCCCGTCTTGTTGGCGCCGCGAAGCCCCGGCGCCAGGCCGACGATGAGAAATGCGACGGCGTCATCGCCTCCTTCGGGCAGGAAGGTGGGAACGGGCGCATTGTGCCATTCGGGTTCGCGGGCGCGCCAGTCGGCAATGAACTGGTGAAGGCGCGGGCAAAGTGGGCAGTCGCGCGGCGGCTCGGTTTCACGCGCCGAAACAGGTATCATAGATCGTCGAAGGTCTCGTCTGCGTCGTCTTCGGGTTCCACCTTGCGGGAAGGCCGTTCGCTTGTTGCACGGCCGATTTCCTCGCGCAATGACGAGAGGTCGATGAAATTGTCCGCCTGCCGGCGCAGATCGTCGGCGATCATGGGCGGCTGGGACTGGATGGTCGATACGACGCTCACCTTGCGGCCCTTGCGCTGCAGGGCCTCAACCAGCGTGCGGAAATCGCCATCGCCGGAGAAGATTACATAGTGGTCGACCACGTCGCTGAGTTCCAGCGCGTCGATCGCCAGCTCTATGTCCATATTGCCCTTGATCTTGCGGCGCCCGGCCGAGTCGGTGAATTCCTTGGCGGGCTTGGTAACGACCTTGTAGCCGTTGTAGTCAAGCCAGTCGATCAGCGGGCGAATGGAGGAATATTCCTGATCTTCCACAAGGGCCGTGTAGTAGTAGGCACGCAGAAGGTAACCGCGTTCCTGGAAGCTGCTCAGGAGCTTCCTGTAATCGATGTCAAATCCTAAGGCTCTCGAAGTGGCATAGAGATTGGCACCATCGATGAAGAGAGCAATTTTTTCCCGCGGATCGAACATCGTCAAAATTCCTGTTTCAAATAAACGTTCAGCGCTCAAATGAGAGGCTCCGGGCCGAAAATCGACCAAAAAGCCATCTCTTATGAGGAAATAGCGCTGGAATATGATTGTTCCAACCAATATATAAATTCGTCACAAATACAAGCGCGCGAGACGCAGGCTGCGCCGCCATCGCCACGCCCCATTTCCGTGTTGATCGGAGAGCGGGCGTTGAGCGTTGGCCTTGAATTTTGCGATGTGGCAGGCTATTGACGCGCTGGATTTCCTTGCAGATTTACGCATGAAAGGGGCACTGAATGGCCCGTGTGACCGTTGAAGACTGTATCGACAAGGTCGATAACCGCTTTGAGCTCGTGCTTCTGGCCGGCCATCGCGCCCGTCAGATTTCGCAGGGTGAGGCGATCACCGTCGACCGCGACAACGACAAGAACCCTGTCGTTGCGCTGCGCGAGATTGCCGATGAAACCCTGTCGCCTGGCGATCTCAAAGAAGATCTGATCCATTCGCTGCAGAAGCATGTCGAGGTGGACGAGCCCGAGGCTGACCTGCCCGAGATCAGCGAGCCGGCCGCCGCTTCCGCCGAAGCCGGTGCCGATCAGCCGGAGGAAGAGATTTCCTTCGACCGCATGAGCGAGGAAGATCTGCTTGCCGGTATCGAAGGCCTCGTTCCGCCGGAAAAAAGCGACGATTTCTGATCGATACGGATGTTCGGCGCGGCATTCTCTTCCTTGCCGAAACATTCTTGCCTATCTTAAACATGCGCCGTGAATTTCGCGGCGCATGTTTTGCTTTGCGTAGATAACAACAACAAAAACGAGGAAGCCGCCCATGATGCGTCAATACGAGCTTGTCGAGCGTGTCCAGCGCTACAAGCCGGACGTCAATGAGGCGCTACTCAACAAGGCTTATGTCTACGCAATGCAGAAGCACGGCCACCAGCGCCGTGCCTCCGGCGATCCGTATTTCTCGCATCCGCTGGAAGTTGCCGCTATCCTGACCGACATGCATCTGGACGAGGCGACGATCGCTGTCGCCCTGTTGCATGACACCATTGAGGACACCAGCGCCACGCGGGACGAGATCGACGAGCTGTTCGGTCCGGATATCGGCAAGCTGGTTGAAGGGCTGACCAAGCTGAAGCGTCTCGACCTCGTGTCGAAGAAGGCGCACCAGGCGGAAAACCTGCGCAAACTCCTGCTGGCCATCTCGGAGGATGTCCGCGTCCTTTTAGTGAAACTCGCGGACCGCCTGCACAATATGCGCACGCTCGACCATGTTCCCGAGCACAAAAGGCTGCGCATCGCCGAAGAGACGATGGACATCTATGCGCCGCTCGCCGGACGCATGGGCATGCAGGATATGCGCGAAGAGCTCGAGGAACTGGCCTTCCGGCATATCAACCCGGAGCTTTCCGCGCGGTCACCGAGCGGCTTGCCGAGTTTTTCGAGCGCAATCGTGGGGTCATCAAGGCCATTGAGGAGGCGCTGTCGCATCTCTTCGCCGAACATCAGATAGAGGCGACGGTAAAGAGTCGTCAGAAGAAGCCCTGGTCGGTGTTCCGCAAGATGGAGACCAAGGCGCTTTCCTTCGAGCAACTGTCCGACATTTTCGGCTTCCGCGTGCTCGTCGACAGCATCGAGGACTGCTATCGCGCCCTTGGGGTCATCCATTCCACTTGGTCGATGGTGCCGGGCCGGTTCAAGGACTACATCTCCACCCCCAAGCAGAACGACTACAGGTCGATCCATACGACGATCGTCGGCCCGTCGCGCCAGCGTGTCGAACTGCAGATTCGCACCTATGACATGCACGGCATTGCCGAATACGGCGTGGCGGCCCATTCGATCTACAAGGATTTCGGCGGCAAGGTGAACGGCGCGGATCACCGTATCTCGCGTGACACCAATGCTTATGCGTGGCTGAGGCGCACCATCGAGGCGCTTTCCGAAGGCGATACGCCCGAAGATTTTCTGGAGAACACCAAGCTGGAACTGTTCCAGGACCAGGTGTTCTGCTTCACGCCCAAGGGGCGGCTGATCGCGCTTCCACGTGGCGCAACGCCCATCGACTTTGCCTATGCGGTTCACACCGAGGTGGGCGACACCTGTGTGGGCGCAAAGGTCAATGGCCGCATCATGCCGTTGATGACCGAGCTGAAGAACGGCGACGAGGTGGAGATCATCCGTTCCAAGGCGCAGGTGCCGCCGGCGGCCTGGGAATCGGTCGTGGTCACGGGCAAGGCGCGCGCCGCCATCCGCCGCGCGACACGAAACGCGATCCGCAAACAGTATTCAGGCCTTGGCGCGCGTATTCTTGAGCGAGCCTTCGAGCGCGCAGGCAAGAGTTTCTCCCGCGACGGCCTCAAGCCGGTTCTCCACCGCCTTGGGCGTCAGGATGTGGAGGATGTTCTGGCGGCGGTCGGGCGCGGCGAACTTTCGTCGCAGGATGTCGTGCGCGCGGTGTTTCCCGACTACAAGGACGAACGCGTGACACAGGCGCCGAAGGAGCGCGAGGAGGGCTGGTTCAATCTGCGCAATGCCGCCGGCATGCTGTTTCAGATTCCCGGTCGCTCGTCGCGCAAGGCCAAGCGTGCCAAGGAAAGCGCTGCCCCATCGGACAAAGGGGTAGGGGGCGCTCTGCCGATCCGTGGCGTTTCGGGTGATCTGCCCGTCAGTTTCGCTCCCGAAGGCGCGGTGCCCGGGGACCGAATTGTGGGCATTCTCCATCCGGGGTCGGGCATCACCATCTATCCAATCCAGTCGCCGGCGCTGACCGCCTTCGACGACCAGCCGGAGCGCTGGATAGACGTGCGCTGGGACATCGACGAGAACACGAAGGAGCGGTTCCCCGTCCGCATGTCCGTCACAGCCATAAACGAACCTGGCTCGCTGGCGGAAATCGCGCAGGTGATTGCGTCGAACGACGCCAACATTCACACGCTCGCCATGGAGCGAACCGCTCCTGATTTCACCGAGATGCTGTTCGATCTCGAGGTCTGGGACCTAAAGCACCTGACCCGCCTCGTCTCACAGCTGAAGGAAATCAGCTGCGTAAGCGACGCACATCGGGTGAATGGCTAGGGTCCTGACCCTGGCAGCTGTGCCGAAAGCACGGCCCGTCCGGATCCGTGCCATCGGCAGATCGAAGTGCTGTTTCGTCCGAAATGAGTAGCCCGGGAACGACCAGGATAAGTTGACCCCTTGAGGGTCCGGCGCCCAACATCCTGAATGCACAGTGGTCAGAAACACCAGTCTTTGGAGTTATTGAGAGGTGGATTAGCCGCTCTCACTCTGATCGCCCTTGTGCTGTTTCCTTTTGGTGGTGTGCACATGCACGTGACCCCGCCAGCCGCTGCGGCGGATATCTCCTCCAGTCACGCCGTTTCCCACACGCAGGATCACGCACACGAACACGGCAATGAGCATGGCGACGAGGCGCACGGCAGCACGGGGTCTGCCGATACGGAATGCTGTATGGCCCACTGCATGCCGATTGACAGCCTGAAGCATGAAATCATGGTCCATGCGCGGTTTGACGCCTGTTTCGCTGCGGGGCCCATGGCTGCACTCTGTTCCAATCTGGTGGAAAAGCCGCTCAAGCCTCCACGCAAAAAGCTCTCCTGAACCGTCCGGTCATATTCGCCGGCCACGTCGGCTCCCGATGCGTCCTGCATCGGAAGCGGGCGCTGCCAGCATGACGGGCGCACGCTACTCATGTTCAAGAGAGGCTGAAATGAAAACCTTACTGCATTTCGATGGCGGCAGGATCAAGCGTTTTGCCCGACCGTGGCACTCGGCCCTGTCAAAGGTCCACCTGGTGGCCCGTCGCGCGGAACTGACCGGAGCATATCCCGATCGCGAAAGCGCTGTAAGCGCCGCACCCCGCTGGGCTTTGACCGATTACGATCATGAAGACGTGGTTCCGGTTGCGCTCGACAAGATGAGCAGGATCATCGACTGGGACTATCCAGTCATGTTCTGGCTCGAGCGGGAATTGCGGGCGCGGGCAGGTCGCCGGGTTCGCCTGCTGGACGCCGGCGGGCATGTTGGCACGAAATATCGCGCTTTCCGCGAGCTGCTCGATCTTTCAGGCGTGCAATGGCAGGTCTATGAACTGCCGTCCATGGTGAAAGCCGGCCGGGCCATGGCGCGCGCCGAGGGTCTCGGTCCGGAACTTTCCTTTTGCGACAGCTTTTCCGAGATCAGGAAAGCCGAGATACTGCTGTGTTCCGGGCTGCTGCAATATCTGGACATTCCGTTCGCGGACTTTGTCGACAGACTGCCCGAGCGGCCGCAGGTGATTCTCCTGAACAAGG
The DNA here is from genome assembly GCF_000615975.1 of Nitratireductor aquibiodomus NL21 = JCM 21793. Lineage (GTDB taxonomy): Bacteria > Pseudomonadota > Alphaproteobacteria > Rhizobiales > Rhizobiaceae > Nitratireductor > Nitratireductor aquibiodomus. The sequence continues at coordinate 19,130 of NZ_BAMP01000022.1, forward strand.
TGGCACTGCGGGAAGGTCCGTCCGTCTATACGCTGCAGCGCGGCGGGCCGACCTTCCTGCCTTACCACATTCGCAACAAGAACCGGTTTCTCGCGGACCTTGACGCACTTGGCTATCGCATTGTGGACAGCTGGTGCATTCAGTACCTGGCTCACAGAGTTGCGAGCCATCCCGAACTGGGCTGGAGCGAGAGCCGTGGATATATGCTGCTGCGCAAGGATCTGGCGCTTGGCGATCGAATACCTGCCGAGCCTTCAATGGCGAAAGCGGGTTAGGCCAGGCGCCCAAATTCCGCCGCTTCATGTGAATAGCTCTATCGTGTTTCCTGCTTTTGTAGCCGGAAACACGATTATTAACCCGTTTCCCTTGCCCCGTCCGACCGAGCTTGCCTATATCGAACCAGAGACATGTCCCAGGGAACCCGTCGTTAAGAAAACGGGCTCTAGGATTCTGTCGGCAGGGGGAAGCCTGGTTGCTGTTGGGGGTGCTTCGTAGTCGCTATGTTGTTTCGACGTAGAAAACCGGCGGATCTATGGGAGAGGACGCGGACCATGGTCTGGCCGCGTCGCTCGTTCTGGCGATCCGCACAATATTTCGTCAAGCGTGTCCTGCGTTTGACAGCGACGCCGCACGCCATCGCTGCAGGCATCGCTGCCGGTGTGTTCGCGTCGTTCACGCCCTTCATGGGATTCCACTTCTTCATCGCGGCCGGTCTGGCATGGTGTATCGGCGGAAACCTCGTCGCTTCGGCCATTGGCACCGCTGTCGGCAACCCGCTGACATTCCCATTCATCTGGGGGGCGACACTGGAAACGGGGCGTCTCATCCTCTATGGGCGAGAGCTCTCGCACGGTGCCCCCATACATCTGGGCAAGATGCTGCGCCACCTGGAGTTTTCCCAGCTCTGGGAGCCGGTCATCAAGCCGATGTCCGTTGGCGCACTGCCCCTGGGCATTTTCTTCGCCCTGGTGTTCTACTTCGTGACACGCTGGGCGACATTCACCTTCCGCGAGCAGCGCCGCAAGCGTCTCGCCGAGCGGGCACGCCGCAAGGCCGGCCGGCAAGCCTTCGACGCAAGGACCGCGACGAGTTCATGATTATCGGAATTGGAAGCGACCTGATCGACATCAGACGAATCGCCAAAACGCTTGATCGCTACGGAGCGCGCTTCACGCAGCGTGTCTTTACGGAGATCGAACGGACCAAGTCCGACAGGCGCCGTGAGCGCGCCGCCTCTTATGCGAAGCGCTTCGCCGCCAAGGAGGCATGCTCCAAGGCGCTTGGCACAGGCATCTCGCGTGGCGTCTTCTGGCGCGAAATGGGGGTCGTCAATCTTCCCGGCGGCAAGCCGACAATGGAGCTGTCGGGCAAGGCCAGGGCGAGGCTTGAGGGCATGACACCTTCAGGCATGAAAGCGCTGGTTCATTTGACCATCACTGACGACTATCCCCTGGCTCAGGCATTTGTGATCATCGAGGCGGTTCCCGACAACGGAAACTGACGCCGAAAACTGCGCAAGGGTTGTGCTGTCGCATTGCCGCCGCCTTTCTGGCGCGATAAGACCGAGCCGAAACACTCGAACCGAGGACATGATGAGCGTGGCTGACAAGACAAAGAAGAAATCGGGCGGCGTGGGCGAAACCGTCAATGTGATTGTCCAGGCGCTTATCCTCGCGCTGGTTATCCGCACCTTCCTGTTTCAGCCATTCTCCATTCCGTCCGGTTCCATGCGCCCGACCCTGCTTGAGGGCGATTATCTGTTTGTCACCAAATGGGCCTATGGCTATTCGCGTCATTCTCTTCCGTTCTCGCCGCCGCTCTTTTCTGGCCGTATCTGGGGTTCCGAACCTGAGCGCGGCGACGTGGTCGTCTTCAAGTTTCCGCCCAATCCTTCCATCGACTATATCAAGCGCGTGGTCGGGATGCCGGGCGACAAGATTCAGATGCGGGAGGGTGAGCTCTACATCAACGACAAGACCGTGGAGCGCGAGAAGATCGGCCAGATCGACGATCCCGACATTACCGAGATGGACCGGCCGGTGGACGTCTACCGGGAGACGCTGCCCAACGGCGTTTCCTACGAGACGCTGGACCTGACGGCGAACGGCATTGGCGACAACACGCGCGAGTTCATCGTGCCCGAGGGGCATTACTTCATGATGGGCGACAATCGCGACAACTCCGCCGACAGCCGTTTCTCGGTCGGTTTCGTGCCGGCTGAAAACCTTGTCGGACGCGCCAACATCATCTTCTTCTCCATCGCCGGTGGCGCAAGCCCGCTGGAAATCTGGCGCTGGCCTTCGGAAGTGCGCCCGTGGCGCATCTTCGACTGGGTCGACTAGAGTTTGCGTGGATCATGACTGCCAAGCGCCTGCGTGGCCCCCAGTTAGTCAAAGCGGTCGCCGATTGCACCGGATTTGAATTCACGAATGCCGCGCTTGTCGAAGAGGCAATGACACATGCCAGCGCGCGGAGCCGCTCGGGTTCCGATTACCAGCGGCTTGAGTTTCTCGGCGACCGTGTGCTGGGGCTTGCTGTTGCCGAACTGCTCTATGAGAGCTTCCCCAAAGCGCCCGAAGGCGAACTCTCCGTGCGGCTCAACGCGCTCGTCAATGCCGAGACGCTGGCAGAGGTCGCCGACGAGTTGAAGATCAGTCCGCTTATCCATATGGGCAGCGACCTGCGCGGTGCTGCGACCCGCAAGCAGATCAACCTGCGTGCCGATGTGATGGAAGCCCTGATCGCGGTGGTATACCTTGAAGGCGGCATCGAGCTGCGCGTGCCTTTGTGCGCCGTCACTGGCGTGAGCGTGCGCAGGCCGAAGGGGCCGATCGCCGCGATCCGAAAACCGCCCTGCAGGAATGGGCGCATCAGGTTGCCGGCGTCACGCCAGGCTATACTGTTGAAGACCGGCAGGGACCTGACCATGATCCGGTTTTTTCCGTAACCGTCAGGATCACCGGATATGAGCCCGCGCACGGCAGGGGCCGTTCCAAACGCGAGGCGGAACAGGCCGCCGCCACCGGCATGCTGGAGCGGGAAGGCGTGTGGCAGAGCAATGAGAGCACATCATGAGTGAAGACGTTCCCGCAGCCGGCGCACAGGGCGAGACCCGGTCCGGCTTTGTGGCATTGATCGGCGCCCCCAATGCGGGCAAGTCGACGCTTCTTAATCAGCTTGTCGGTGCCAAGGTGTCCATCGTCACCCACAAGGTGCAGACGACACGTGCCATCGTACGTGGCATCGCAACCCACGAAAACGCGCAGATCGTGTTCATCGACACGCCAGGCATCTTCAATCCCCGCCGCACGCTCGACCGCGCCATGGTCACGACCGCCTGGGGCGGGGCCAAGGACGCCGACATCGTGGCGCTGCTGATCGATGCGGAGCGTGGCATCAAGGGCGATGCCGCCGCCATTCTTGAGAAGCTCAGGGACGTGGCGCAGCCAAAATCCTGATCCTCAACAAGATCGACCGGGTAAAGCGCGATTCCCTGCTGGAGCTCGCCGCCCGGGCCAATGAAGCGGTGGGGTTTGAACGCACTTTCATGATCTCGGCGCTGCAGGGGTCGGGCTGTGACGATCTCCTCGCCCATCTTTCCGAAACGCTTCCAGCGGGCCCCTGGTACTATCCAGAGGACCAGCTATCCGATCTGCCGATGCGTCAGCTCGCGGCGGAAATCACGCGCGAAAAGCTCTTCCTGCGCCTGCACCAGGAACTGCCCTATGCGATCCACGTTGAAACCGAGAAATGGGAAGAACGCAAGGACGGCTCCGTGCGCATCGACCAGGTGGTCTATGTGGAACGCGACAGCCAGAAGAAAATCGTGCTCGGTCACAAAGGCTCGGCCATCCGTGCCGTGGGGCAGGCCGCCCGTGAGGAACTGGCGGGAATCCTCGAACAGAAGGTCCATCTCTTTCTGTTCGTGAAGGTGCGCGAGGGCTGGGGCAACGACCCTGAACGCTTCCGCGAAATGGGGCTTGAATTCCCAGGTTGAGGGAAGGACAGTGACCTGATGGAATGGCGCGATGAAGGGATCATTCTGGGCGCCAGAAAGCATGGCGAAACGAGCGTCGTCCTGGAAACGATGACGGCGGCTCATGGCCGGCATCTCGGCCTTGTGAAAGGCGGCCGGTCGCGCCGCATGCAGCCACTTCTCCAGCCGGGAAATCGCGTTGATCTGGTCTGGCGCGCCCGCCTTGAAGAGCATCTGGGCACGTTTCAGGTCGAACCGCTGGAGTTGAACGCCGCGCGCCTTCTGGCCTCGGCGCTGGCCATCCACGGCATACAGCTTCTGGCCGCCCATCTGCGCCTGATGCCCGAGCGCGACGCCCATGCAGGGCTTTATGAGACCCTCAAAGTAATCACTGCGCATCTGGATGAGCCCGAGATCGCCGGGCCGCTGATGGTGCGCTTTGAACTGGCACTGCTCGACGAGCTGGGATTCGGGCTCGATCTCACGCAATGCGCGCTGACGGGCAGCCGCGAAAGCCTTGCCTATGTGTCGCCGAAATCCGGCCGTGCGGTGACCGAAGAAGCCGGCGCTCCCTGGCGCAACAGACTTCTGCCGCTACCGCGCTTTCTGACAGTGAAGGCGCGGATGGAGACGCCGCCCGATGCGCTTGAGGACGCTTATCGTCTGACCGGGTTTTTCTTCCACCGAAACGTGTACGAACCGCGCGGGATGGACGAGCCCGCTGCGCGCGGCGGTTTTCTGGCGGCACTCGCCCGCAGCGCCGAGGACGCGGCCGGTTGAACCGACGGCCTACTCGGCTGGCGCAAGAGCAGGGCGCGGCACGGCTGCTTCCCGGATCGGCCAGTGAACCAGGGCTGCAAAGAGACCGAGTATCACGCCGAGCCACCAGACCGGGTCATAACTGCCAAACAGGTCGTAAAGATAGCCGCCCAGCCAGACGCCCAGGAACGAGCCCACCTGGTGTGAAAAGAACACGACCCCACCCAGAAGCCCCAGATGCCCTGTGCCGAACATGATCGCCACCAGCGAATTGGTCGGCGGCACGGTGGATAGCCACAAAAGCCCCATGACGATGGCGAAGACGATTACGCTTGTGGGCGTTTGCGGGAGCAGCAGGAATGCCGTTACGGCGATTGACCGCGCGATGTAGATCAGGGCGAGAAAACCGGGCTTGGAATAGCGCTGGCCGATATAGCCCGAGGCGAGCGAGCCGATGATGTTGAAGAAGCCGATCAGGGCTAGCGCCACCACCGCATAGCGTGCATCAATGCCGATATCGCCGATATAGGCCGGGAAATGCGCGGTGATGAAGGCGACCTGGAAGCCGCAGACAAAGAACCCCGCGACCAGAAGCACGAAGCTGCGATGCGCGAAGGCCTCCCGAAGGGCCTCTCTGACCGTCTGCTTGAAGGTTTCCGCGCTGTTGCGCGCTGTCGCCGCATTGCCGACGAGTGGTATGGCCAGAAGCGGAACAATCAGCATCGCCACGCTCATGTAAACCAGCGTATCGGACCAGCCGAACGCATCGATCAGGCCCTGGCTTATCGGCGCGAAGATAAACATGCCGGCAGAGCCAGAAGCTGTCGCAAGGCCGAAAATAAGGCTGCGCTTTTCGGCAGGAACGCTGCGGGCGAAGGCTGCGAGGATGATGCCGAAGGAGCCGCCGGCAACGCCAAGGCCGACAAGAACGCCGCCGCCGATGTGAAGCATGGCTTCATGCGTGGGCATCGACATCATCAAAAGGCCGACGGCGTAAATAACGGCGGAGAGGGCGAGAACACGCCACGTTCCAAACCGGTCCGCGATGGCACCAAAAATCGGCTGGCCGATCCCCCAGAGCAGGTTCTGGATCGCCATGGCGAGGCCGAATGTGGTGCGGTCCCAGCCCGTTTCGGCAAGTAAAGGGAGCTGGAAGAAGCCCATGGCCGAGCGCGGGCCGAAGTTCAGGGCTGCAATCAGACAGCCACAGATGACGACCGCCCATGGAAACGCATGTGGCATGGCCGCGCGGGCGGGGTTTTGTTGTGTCATGTTGCCTTCACGCGTTTCCAGTGTGTCAGTTCAATAATCCGAAGGATAAGGATAGCGCAGGCTGAACTTCAGCGTAATCGACAAATTGTGCATCTTCGATCAGTTTTTCTCATGATTGCTGTCGAAGATCGGGAATAAACTCGTCTATGCATGCGTTGATCGGACAGAAGCAATCTCCCGTAGAAGGCGGGCAGGGGGCATGGACGGCAAGAAGAAGGCGATTGTCGGTGAAATTCCGGGGCTGCGACGCTATGCGCGGGCTCTTCTGCGCGATGCCGATGCTGCCGATGACCTCGTGCAGGATTGCCTCGAGCGGGCCTTTTCGCGGCTCGACAACTGGCAGACGGGTACGTCGCCACGACGATGGCTGTTCACCTTGATGCACAATCTGTTCGTCGATGGTGTGCGGGCACGAAAGCGGCGGAGCGAACTCGTCTCGGGCGCAGCGGTCGACATGCGGGCTTCGGTCAGCGCGCCGGAACAGAACGGCATGCTCGATCTTCGTGACGTGCTCGATGCCCTGCAGGAAATCAGCCCGGAACGGCGCGCCGCGATCCTTCTGGTGGGGGTTGAAGGCATGAGCTACGCCGAGGCAGCGGATGTTCTGGACATTCCTACGGGAACGTTGATGTCGCGCGTGGCGCGTGGACGGCAGGATCTGCGTGACATTCTTGATCTGGCGCGACGCCGGCGCATTCTCAAGGCGGTGGAGTGATGACACAGCGCAGCTTTGATGAAAGGGACATTCACCTCGCACTTGATGGCGAGCTATCACCGGAGGATATGGCTGCCTACGAGGCCTGGCTGGAAACCCGCGCTGATATGCGTGCGCTGAGCGCACGCTACGTCTCGGACCGGGCGTTGCTGCGTGACACACTGGCCACGCTGGCGCGTGAGGAGGTGCCGCAACGTCTGCAGGAAGGGGCCCATTCTGCCAGCCGCAAGACGAAGGGCGCCCGGCACATGCCGTTGCGGAGGCTCGCTGTCGCTGCCGTCATGCTTGTCGCGGCCGGTGCGGCAGCCGGTTTCTGGGCGGGGCAGCAGGGGTTTGGTGGCGGCGAAACGCTCGCCGCGCTGGACGTGGTTGGCGAGGCCGTCGCTGCGCACCAGGTTTATGCTGCGGAAAAGCTCCATGTTGTTGAAGTGGGCGCGAGCGAGCGCAGCCATCTGGTCGGATGGCTGTCCAACCGCGTGGGCACCAGGCTTGTCGCCCCCGATCTGCAGGCCGAAGGTTTTGACCTTATGGGCGGCCGGTTGCTGCCCTCGGGCGGAAAGGCCGCCGCGCAGTTCATGTATGAAGACCCTTCGGGTGAACGCGTTTCGCTCTATGTCGCCCACTGCGTGAAGGGAGAGACGACAGGCTTCCGACTCTTTGAGGATGAAGGCGGCCGCGCATTCTACTGGCAGGAAGAGGGCTTCGCCTACACGGTTGCCGGAGCGATTTCAGAAAAGCGCCTGCTGGAGATCGCGAACGTCACCTACCGGCAATTGCTCGCCGGTAGGTGAGACGCGCATCAGCGCTTGGCCGTGCTCTTTTTGGCCGGCCTGGTGGTCTGGGCCTTGCTGTCGAGCGGCAGATAGTGAACGTCGCGCTGCGGGAAAGGAATGGAGATACCCTTCTCGTCGAACGCCTTCTTGGCCGCTTTGGTCAGGTCAAGGCGGGTCTGCCACCAGTCCGCGGTCGTGGTCCAGTAACGCATGGTGATGTTGACGGCGCTGTCGCCCAGTTCTGAAACGAAGGTCGCGGGTTCCTGATCGGCCAGAACACGGTCGTCGGAGGCAGCAAGGTCGAGCATTGTCTTCTGTGCGAGGTCGATGTCGTCATTGTAGCCGATGCCGATCACCAGGTCGTTGCGGCGGCGCGGATTGCGCGAATAATTGGTGACGGACGTGTTCCACAGCGAGCTGTTCGGCGCGAGGATGTAGAGGCCATCGACCGTCTTCATCTCTGTTGCGAAGAGGCCGATGGTCTGGATCGTCCCGGAAATGCCGCTCGCCTCGACAAACTCGCCGACACGAAACGGTTTCAGAACGAGGAGCATGATGCCCGCGGCGACATTCTGCAGCGTGCCCTGCAGGGCGAGGCCGATAGCGAGGCCGGCCGCACCGAGTGCGGCGATGATGCTCGCCGTTTGAACCCCGAACTGGGCCAGCACCGTGACCCCGACCAGGATCAGAACCGCGTACCGGGCAATCTTGGAAAGAAAACTGGTGAGCGTGACATCGAACGAGGGAAAACGATCGAGCGTGCGGCGCACCCACTTTTCCACCATCCCCGCGACAATAAAACCGGCGATGATGAGAATGATGGCGCCGAGAATCGAGAAGGCGTAAGATACGGCGAATTCGCTGATCTGGGCCAGAGCTGCCTGGGCGGCTGTCATGAGGTTCTCAGTTTGCATTTCCATATTGGGGAATGTCTCCGTTCCATGTTTGTCGTTTCCGGCCTTCAGGGGACGGTATTGACCCGTTTGCAGCGCTCAAAACGCGAGGAGATGGCTTTGCGGACGTCCCGTCGCGTCTGGCCTGCTGGTGCCGCGTGTCTAGCAATCCCTGCCGGTTGCTGCAAATCGGGGCTTGGGCTTGTGGAGCATGGGCCTTCAGGGGCGCCGATGTTGCCTGGAGCGTGGTATGTCGATTGATGTTCGCTTCGCCCATCTTGAAGATCTCGATGCGCTGGTTGCAATCGAGAACGCGGCGTTCTCGGGCGACAGACTTTCCCAGCGCTCTCTCCGGCGCCTGATCGGATCGCTGGCGGCCATCACCTGCGTTGCCGAAGAGGGTGAAAAAGTCCTCGGATATGCGCTGGCGTTGACACGCCGGACGAGTGGCATCGCGCGGCTTTACTCCATTGCCGTCGCACCGGATGAAACCGGCAGGGGGGTGGCGGCGTTGCTGTTGCATCATGTCGAGAACGCAGCGCGTGCACGAGGGTTCCAGTCGATGCGCCTTGAGGTGCGGGCAGACAATGAGCCGGCCATACGGCTTTACGAAAAAACGGGATATCGTAGCTTTGCCCGATATGAGAATTACTATCACGACGGTATGAGCGCATTGCGTTACCAAAAGGCGCTGTGCGCATTGAACACGGAGAACGGCCCCAGATGAGTTGGGTCATCCTGACTGGCAAGAAAGGCGATCTCGACGAGACCGCCACCCCTTATAAAATCATCACCAACCGCGATTATCTGGCTCATCCGGCGCTGTTTCGCGGACAGCGACCCAAGGTCATCAATCTTTCATCCAGCTATGCCTATCAGAGCCGTGGCTACTATGCGTCGCTGCTTGCCAGTTCCCGCGGTCATCGAGTGATCCCCTCGGTCGAAACCATGATCGACCTCTCTGCGCGCAAGCTCTACGAGAACGCGCTCCCGGAACTTGAACAGGCCCTCAACCGCTGCCGCACCGAACTTGGCGGAAGCTTTCCTTCAACCGTCAGCGTGTTTTTCGGCATCGGACCCGAAAAGGCCTGGGAACGCTTCGCGAAGCTCCTGTTCGACTGGTTTCGCGCGCCCGCTCTGGAAGTCGTCATCAAGGACGGCGAATGGGCAACGATCACACGCATCGGGTTTCGCGCCCTTTCACGCATGAGTTCGGAAGAGAAGGAGCGCTTCACCGCATCCCTGCACACCTATACGAGCCGGCAGTGGCGTGAGAGCCGCACCCGGGTTCCGGCGCGCTACGGTTTCGCCACCCTCATTGATCCAAGGGAGGAACTCCCGCCGTCGAGCGTTGCTTCGCTCAAACACTGGTCGCGCATCGCCGCCCGCATGGGTGTTGAAGTGGAACCGATCACGAAGAAGGATCTGCCGCGCCTGGCAAACTTTGATGCGCTGTTCATTCGCGAGACCACGTCCATTTCCAACCACACATACCGTTTCGCCCGGCGTGCCGAGCAGGAGGGCATGCCGGTGATCGACGATCCACTGTCGATGATCCGCTGCACCAACAAGGTCTATCTCAATGAGTTGATGACGACGCACCGCGTGCCCGTTCCACCGACCATGATGATTGCCGGAACAGCGGACCTCGAGCGCGCTGCCGATCTGCTCGGTTTCCCGCTGGTGCTCAAGACGCCCGACAGTTCTTTTTCACGCGGCGTGAAGAAGGCGGCGAACATGGCGGAGCTCAAGGCGCTGGCGACAAAATGGCTGGAGGATTCCGATCTGCTCATCGCGCAGAAGTTTCTGCCCACTGCCTTCGACTGGCGTATCGGGGTTCTCGACGGAAGGCCGCTTTTCTCCGTGCAATACCTCATGGCAAAGAAGCACTGGCAGATCGTCAATCACGAAAGACAGGGGCGTCCGGACGAGGGAGGTTTTCGCTCGTTCACCCTGGCGGACACACCGTCGGACGTGCTCGACATCGCCGTGCGTGCCGCGCGCTGTATCGGAAGCGGGCTTTATGGCGTGGATCTCAAGGCAACGCCGGAAGGTGTCTACGTCATCGAAGTCAACGACAATCCCAATCTCGATCATGGCTGTGAAGATGCCGGAGAAAAGGACGCTGTCTGGACCAGCCTCACCCAGTGGTTCATCGACCGTCTGGAGAGGTGAGGGCACCTCTCCATCTGTCGACATCGCGGTAGATCAATCGGGGACCGAGACGCTCACTCCCTTTTTTCCAAAGCCCTTGTTGATGGCTTCAGTCAGAGCCGAGCGGGATTTCTGCCACCCTTCGCTTCTCGCCCAGAAGCGGAGCGTTAGATGTGGAGCGCCACCATCTATCGCCGAAAAGAGCGTTTCTGCCTGGGGTTTCTTCAAGATGCTCTTTTCTGCGTCGAGAATTCTCAAGAGCCCCTTCTGAACCTGCTCGGGGCTGAGATCGTTTCCAACATCGATCTCAAGCTCCACCCTGCGAGCCTTGTTCCTGGAATGGTTTGTGATGGCCGCGTTCCAGAGTGTGCTGTTGGGAGCGAAGACGATGAGCCCGTCATCGGTTTTCAGTTCCGTCGCAAAAAGCCCCAGAGTGCTCACGGTTCCTGATATTCCATTCGCCAGCACATGCTCGTCTACTTCAAACGGCCGCAGAATGAGCAGCATCACACCTGCAGCGATGTTCTGCAGTGTTCCCTGAAGGGCGAGGCCGACCGCGAGGCCGATAGCGCCGAGCGCTGCAATAATGCTGGCGGTTGGCACGCCCAGCTGCGTGAGTGCCGCAACGCTGGAAAGGGCCAGGACGGTATATCGGGCCAGAACCGAAAGAAAGGAAGTCAGGGTCGCGTCGAATGAGAACACCTGGCTAAGTGTGTTGCGCACCCAGCGCTCCAGCATTTTTGCTGCAATGATGCCAATCACCAGAAGGGCAATAGCGCCAAGAAACGTCAATCCGTAATTCAGTGCAAATTCCGTGACGTAACCGAGCGCTGTATTCGCTGTTTGAATAAGACGTCCTGCTTGCTTTTCCATGTTTCGAACATCTCCGTGCCGTGTTCGGGGTTTCCGTTTTCAGAAACCGAAGCACCGCCCCGTCGACGTTCTCATCCACCTGATAATCCTGGCAGGAGGATCAGAAGCGCTGAACTGCATCAGTCTGGATGACGCGTATATCAAGCGTCTTTGAGTTGTAAAAGTATATATGTAATATAATTTTTATAGTGTGATGGCTGGTTTGGATTTAAATTGTATATCTATTTTGAATGAAAAAATAAAACTATAAAATAGAGAACATTATATGGCGTTTCTTCTTTTTTCATCAATTACCGTAAAGCGGTCGAGGAAGGCTTTTTGAGCCAGTTTCGGGGGCTGAGGTTCGAGTTTCAGCCCTTCCGGGGGCAGTCCGCGTGGACGTCCGAAAAACCGCGCGGCCTCCGTTGCGCCAAAGCCTGCGAGCTGTGTCGCCTCGTAGAATGCGGCGATCTGATCGGCGCGTTTGATCGCTTTCTTCAGCTTTAATGGCAGATTGGGAGCCAGAGTGAACCGTTGATGGATCGCGCGCTGCAGACGCTTCTCGACAGACTTGTAGTCGTCGCCCAGTGTGGCCTTGAACGGGGAAATCATGTCACCAATGACATATTCGGGCGCATCATGCAGCAGCGCGGCCATGGACCACTCGGGTGTGACGTCGCGCGTGATCCGGCAAAAAATCTCCTCCACCAGAAGCGAGTGCTGAGCGACGGAATAGGCGTGGTCGCCTTCGGTCTGTCCGTTCCAGCGGGCAACACGGGCAAGGCCGTGTGCGATATCGCTTATTTCAACGTCCAGTGGGGACGGGTCGAGAAGATCAAGCCGGCGGCCGGACAGCATTCTCTGCCATGCGCGGGGAGGCGCTGCTTTGGTCGAAGCCGGCATCAGCCCGCACTTTCCGTGGATGCTGGAAAGCTGAAGCCAGCCCATTGTGGGATGGCGAACGTCACAGGGATATCGCCTGCCATCACCGGTATCCCCGCATCCATCGCGTCTTTGACCCTGTCGATCCGCACGATAGCCAGAGCCCGGGGGCCCGAGACCGTACCGAGCGTTCCGAGTGGCTTGCCGTCAGCGCGCAGCTCGGTGCCCGAAGCGGGCAGGCAGATGCGCCGCTGACGATCAGGAGCCTCCGGCGAGCCGTTCCCCGGTGATGCATCCGCGAGACCACCTCCTGGCCGACAAAGCAGCCCTTCTTAAGCCCGATGCCACCATTCTGGTCGTAAAGCACGTCATGAGGAAACGCGTCGCCCAGTGCAAAGTCGCTGCCGCTTTCGGCAACGGCACTGGCGATCCGCAGTCCGTCCAGGTGCTTCCTGGCGCTGTCGGCTTCGGGCGTCTCGCCATAGTGCCTCCGCATGTTCAGGTCTGCGGGAAAGCGACAGTCCGTCAGCGTTGAATCATCTTCTGAAGAAGCAGAATCACTTTGCCACGAAACCGCGATAGTGCGTTGTTCTATCTCTGAAATATCCACTTTTGCGCGCAGCTTGTAGAGGGTCAGGCGCTTCACCAGATCGGCGGCGATATCCGCTCGGCATTCAATTCGGAACGCGTCGCTGCCGGCGCGGGAAATGAGAAAATCGAACAGAATCTTGCCCTGAGGGGTGAGCAGGGCGCTCGGACGGCATTCGCCATCCTTGAGAGCCGAGAGGTCGTTCGTGATCACGTTTTGAAGAAAGTGTTCGGCCTCGGAACCCTGCAACTGGAAGAGGGCTCGATTGTCTAGGTGGCAGGTCGGCATGGCTGATCCGGCAAGGTAAAGGGGTCATCTTGCTTCTAGCTAGGATGCTTTACCGCCGACGACAACCCGGCAACTGCCATGAGAGGCTCAACGACTGGCCTTCTCCCTGAGACGGGCCGCAGCCTCGGCAAGAGCTCTGGCGCTTCTGGCGCTCAGGCCACCGTTTTCATAGTCGCGGCGCAGTGCCTCCTCGATCTGCTCGGCGATGTTGTCGAGTGAGGGGGAGGGCGTGTCGTGCGGCGCGCTTCGGTGGTCGAAAAGATTGATCCAGTGATCCGTCTCTCTGCCAAACCGCATCAGGCGGTCGAGATAGACCTCGGCGCTTCCACTGCGTGAAATGAGGCCAAACAGACCAGCGGCGATCGACAGGGGACTCATGACGACATCGCGCATGCCGTCGGCCATGAGCTTCACCTGAAAGAGGATGACACGCCTGACAAGGCGTCCGCGCCTCCCCGCGCTTCGCGGCGATGTGGCAAGACCGCTTTGCGATTGCGCTATCCCCTCCATGGGACACCTCCCTGAGTTCCACCGGATATGGGGGCGTTCCAGGCGATTGCAAGAAACGGCTCAGTCTCCGGCCACGAAAAACGCCCAGTGTCCATCTGGCGTTATACCCACGCGATAAAAGATGTAGGCGCCGAAACTCTTCATGTCCTCATAGTCACCGGCAGTCACAAGCGTGAACAGTTCGACGCGCTGCTTCTTGTCGAGGGATTCGAGCGGGATGGCGAAAAAATAAGGCCAGACATACATTTCCTGGGGCGTGCCCGCATCGAGATGCACATAGCCCGCCTGCAGGACTTCGAGCAGTATGGCCAATATTTCCTGGCCTTCCTCGTCTCCTGACAGTTCGATGAGAAAATCAAGCGGATCGCCATCGAGTCCTCCGAGCGAGAGGCGCGTCGCGCTCTCCCCGCTGCCGATCAGTGGGCGCAGACGTTCGATGTCCCCGCTTTTGGCAGCTTCGACGATTAGTCCATGCATCCGCTGTACCGGTTCGGGGACCTGCTCCAGATCGTAAAGGATCTCCGGCAACTCCTTTCCGATCTGGGTATCCGGCCGCACCACATCGCGCAGTGGCGTATCTTCAACGGGAGTCGCATCCTCACCCGGCTCAGAACTTTCCGGCGTGTCGGTGTCGGCGTTCGGGAAGCGAATCGGCGGCGGCAGTGGCACGCGCTCGACACTATCGGACCCGCTCTCGCCTTCCTCTGCCGGTTCGACTTGCTGCAGTTCGCTGAGGGCAAAAGCGGGCAGGGCGTTCGCTCCAGTCAAACCAGCCGCAGCCAGGCCGGCCATCAGAAGGCGTCGCCACCGCGTTCGTCCCTGCATGCTTGAGTGGTTTTCGACGTTCACCAGATGCCGCTTCATTGTCACGTCTCAGTTTCCGTAGCGCTGCACGATCTCGCTGGATATGCGTGAGCCCTCGTTCATATAGTGGTCGATGGCGGAAAGCGCCTGGTCCGTACAGTTTTCATAGGTCCCTGCAAAGGATCTGTAGCCGCGATTGAAGCTGGCAATCAGCTTTTCGCGGCGAGCCGGCGTCGGTGCTTCCGTTTCCAGAAGCTCTTCCATCTTCCCGCGCCAGGCGTCGGAACCCTCTCCGCACAGATTGCGCAGATAGTGGATTGAACCAAGCACTTCAGCGAGCCTCAGAAGCGGTGTTTCATAAGTCGCGTCGTTGGCCCGTGCCGCAGGCGCAGCCATGAAAAGGGCCATCGCGAGGCCGAAAAGTGCTGAACCATTGCGCATGCCGTGTTGTCTCCCAGCGAGCGCCGCCTGTCAAACGCCCGCAGTTGCAGGAAGGCGATCACCAGACATTCAGGAAAGTGGCAAGATTGAGGGCGCAGGGGCCCATGGGCTCAGCTATCGGTCGAGTGTTGCAGTTCTTCAATAACCGCGCGCGTGCTGTCTGTTAGGGGCATGGCAGTGATCGCCTCGGGTGCATACCACCCGGCCTCGCTTGCATCGTCACCAGCGGTGATGGCGCCTGCCGCAACGGTGGCGCGAAACACGATCAGCCGAAAGGTCTGCTGTCCGTCATCTCCGTTCAGCAGGATTTCTTGATAGGGGCTGGCCGTTTCTATGACCAGTCCTGTCTCCTCCAGCAATTCGCGTGCGAGCGCCTGCTCGAAGGTTTCTCCCGCTTCCACGCGACCACCGGGAAAGGCATAGAGGCCCTTCGCGGGCGGGCGGCCGCGGCGCACCAGAAGAACCTGCCCGTCCTTTAGAACGGCCGCGGAAACGGCGAGGATTTCCTCTGATTTCAAAGGCACACCCCTTGCATCCTGCCACCCGATCACCAACAGTCCCGACCGTGTTTATGTCTTGAGAATACGGGGGACGCAATCGTGCGGGTGATGCGGAGCACGGGATTTGTTGCAGGTCTGGCGTTCATGTTGTCTTTGTCGGCATGTGCAACGCTGAACGAGACCGAGTGCGAATCGGTGAACTGGAGCGATCTGGGACGCAGCGACGGCGCTGCCGGACGCAGCCCGTCCTATGTTCAGAGGCACCGTGAGGCCTGCGCGAAGTACAGTCTGCCGGTGGATGAAAGCGCCTGGCGCGCAGGCTGGGAAGACGGCATTCGCCGCTATTGCACCCCCGAAAATGGCCTGAGCGCCGGGCGCGACGGGCGCAGTTACGCCAATTCCTGCCCTTCCGACGTTGCGCCGGGATTTGAGAGCGCTTACCGCGTCGGCAAGCGCGTGCATGACGCCCAGTCGGAATATGACCGTCTCAAGCGCGAACTCGAGCAGCTTTACGACGATCTCGAAGACGCCGCCAAGGGCGAGGACCGTCGCAAGGTGCGCAACCGGATTTCGCTGAAGGAATCAGACCTGTTCCTTGCCGAGGGCCGCGTGCGCGATGCCGAGCGCCTCTACGACCGCTACCTCTATGAGGAGGCGGCCGGCCGTTACTGAAACACTGGTCGGGGTATCAGCTCATGTGTGGTCGTTTCGCTCTCACCGACACACCGGACGCGGTGCAGTCGCTCCTTGCGGTGACAGACTTCGAGCCGTTTCCCCCGCGCTACAACATCGCCCCGACACAGCCCGTTCTGATGGCTCTGTCCGGCCCTGCGCGGGCGGCCGGCTCCAACCTGCCATCGCGGCAGAGCATGCTGGTGCGCTGGGGCCTCATTCCCGCCTGGGCAAAAAATCCGAACGACTTCTCACTTCTGTTCAACGCCCGCTCCGAAACGGCGGCGGAAAAGGCGTCCTTCCGCACCGCCATGCGCCATCGCCGCGCGCTGGTTCCGGCGAATGGCTTTTACGAATGGCGGCGCGTTGGTTCGAAACGCGCGGAGCCATACTGGATCCGGCCCCGCGGTGGCGGCCTGATCGCCTTTGCCGGATTAATGGAAAGCTGGTCGGAACCCGGTGGCACGGAGATGGACACGGGCGCCATCCTGACGACGGAGGCCAATGCGGACCTGCGCGGTATCCATCATCGTATGCCCGTGGTCATCAAGCCGGAGGATTTCGGCCGCTGGCTGGACTGTCTCAACCAGGAACCGCGCCATGTGGCCGATCTTCTGAAACCGGCCGAGCCTGGCTTCTTCGAGGCGGTGCCCGTGTCGGACCGGGTCAATAAGGTGGCAAATGCCGGTCCGGACCTTCAGGAGCGCGTGGAACGCCGCGAGGCTGAGGACACCGACCCAAAGCCCGGAGGCGACAGCGGCCAGCTCGATCTCTTTTAAACGACGGTCCGCATGAGGTGGACGGCCTCGGCGCCAAAGCGATAGACGCCCTCGCGCAGCCCCCGGAAAGACTGGCGCGACACATCGCTGACCGGCAGCGGAAGCTCCTCCTGCGAAATGCGCCCCAGCACAAGCTCCGCCAAAGCCTTGCCGAACACGGTGCCCGGCCCAATGCCGCGCCCGTTATAGCCGGAAAAACCGACGACATTCTCGCCAAGGCGATGGAATTTCGGCAGGTGATCGGCCGTCATGCCGATATGGCCATACCAGCAGTGGTCAAACCGTGTCCCTTTCAGTTCCGGGAACAGGCGGGCGATGGCCCGCTCCGCCCAGGCGCGGTGAACCGCCTGGCCCGTCCCCTTCAGGGCCCCCACGCTTCCGAACACAAGCCGCCCCTCCCGATCCCAGCGGAATGAGGTCAGTATCTGCTTCGTGTCCCACGCACCCTGCCGCTCCGGCAATATCCGGTCCCGCACTGCCTGCGGCAGGGGCGGGGTGGCAAAATTGAAATAGGGCAGGTGGACGATCTCTTCGCGGATCTGAGACCATGGCGTGGTGGTATAGGCGTTGGTTGCCACGATCACATGGCGCGCCAAGAGCGCACCCCGAGGCGTTTCAAGCCGCCAGCCATCGCCGCTGCGCTCTGCTTTTGTCACCCGGGAACCGGTGTGAAGCCTTGCGCCGGCCCGTGCTGCCGCATGGGCGAGGCCCCGCGCATAGGAGAGCGGCTGTATCGTGCCTGCACGTTCATCAAGCAGCGCGCCGGCAAATGCCGCGCTCCCGACCTTCTTCGCCGTTTCCTGCCGGTCGAGAAGCCGCACCGGAGCACCACGCGCCTGCCATTGCCGTGCGCGCTCCTCAAGCTGTCTGAGCCCGCTTTCGCCGACGGCGCAGTGCAGCGTACCGACAGGCATCGCCTCGCAGTCCATATCGTGCCGCTTCGCCAGGTCGAACACAACGCGCGGTGCGTCGCCGAGAATTTTTAGCAGGCGCTCGCCATAGGTCTCACCGAGAATGCCGGGCAGGTCGTCGGGCATGACCCACATGCCCGCATTCACAAGGCCGACATTGCGGCCCGAGCCGCCGAAACCGATTTCATCGGCTTCGAGAACCACGACGTCCGCACCGGCCTCTGCCAGGTGAAGTGCCGCCGAAAGACCCGTATACCCCCCGCCGACAATGGCGACCATCGCCGACTGATCGCCGGAAAGGGCTGTTGTCTGCGACGCGGCAGGGGCTGTTTTTTCCCACAGACCATGGGAAAGCGGGTCGTTCATCATCTGGCGAACTCACTGGACACTGAGACTGTCCCGACACATCACATGCCGCCTGCCGCCGGTCCAAGCGAAAAATCCGCATGACGTTATGCTGAGGCCGCATTGAAGCGCCAGATGCGCTGCACATCATCCTTGGCATCGCTCTCGCAATGTCTGGAAACTGTGCTGCCCCTTGCCACCCGCTCCGGTCACACCGGAGCGAAGCCTCAGTCGGTCTGCGTGTCGTAAGGGGATTGTTTCGGCGCCGGTGCCGGCTTTTCGGCCTTGCACTGCAGAGCGGCATTGATCGCTGCCGGTCCAACCGCGTGATACTGGCTAAGCAGGAGTTTTTCCTGTTCGGCGGTATACTCTGCTGGCTTGTTCATGTCGCGGGGCATATCGAATCCTTGGTTCCGCGTTGTCGTCCCTTCCGCGCAGATGGGGACCAAATCCGACAAAATCTTGACAGACCGCCCCGTCGGAAGACGCATTCCTAAAATTGCCGCATCAGCCTTAACATTTCCTTCACAATGCCATTTTGCTTGCAATACCTCTTTCGGGCCGCAACGCCGGGTTTCGCCGCGATCCCCAGCCTTTTGGCTTTCAGCTTTTAGTCTTGACGCATTTGCCACCTGCGGCGATAAGAACGCCTATGAAAACGCTGTGCACCATTATCGGTATTTGCATTATCGGCTAGCGCCTCATCGCTGGTCCGGACGTTTTCGCCCTCCTTTCCCGACGAGAAAAACGCCCAGGCCAGACGGCCGGAGCAAACCGTGCCCGCAATATCGCACCGCTCCGGCATGGCGATGGGTTGAAAACGGAAGGCGAGGATGACGAACGGTTTCAGGGGCCTCAGGGTCTACAACACGCTGACGCGGGCCAAAGAGGACTTCGTCCCCATCGATGAGAAAAATGTCCGCATGTATGTGTGCGGGCCAACGGTCTACGACTATGCCCATATCGGCAATGCGCGTCCGGCCATCGTCTTCGACGTTCTTTACCGTCTCCTGCGCCATCTCTATGGCGAGGACCACGTCACCTATGTGCGCAACATCACGGATGTCGACGACAAGATCAACGCGCGCGCCCGCCGCGACTATCCCGACCTGCCGCTCAATGAGGCGATCCGCGAAGTCACGCAGAAAACGGCCGATCAGTATCATGCCGACGTTGCCGCCCTCGGCTGCCTGAAGCCGACCATCGAGCCGCGCGCCACCGATTTCGTCCTGCCGCGCGCGGACGGATTGACTGATATGGCCAGCCTGATTCAATCTCTCATCGATCGCGGCCATGCCTATGAGACGAAAGGAGAAATCCTTTTCGACACAGCGTCCATGGAGGCCTATGGCGGGCTTTCGAAACGCAAACTGGAAGACCAGCAGGCCGGCGCCCGCATTGCGGTCGAGGCGCACAAGAAGAACCCGGCCGATTTCGTTCTCTGGAAGCAGTCATCCGCCGATGAGCCAGGCTGGGACGCGCGTTTCACCATCCGTGGCGCAGCAACGACCTTTCGCGGCCGCCCCGGCTGGCACATCGAGTGCTCGGCCATGTCCGCGGCCTATCTCGGCGAGGAGTTCGACATTCACGGCGGTGGCCTCGACCTGATCTTCCCGCACCACGAGAATGAGATCGCGCAATCCTGCTGCGCCCATGGCCGCGATGTCATGGCGCATTACTGGATGCACAATGGTTTCCTTCAGGTGGAGGGGCGAAAAATGTCCAAATCCGAGGGCAATTTCGTCACCATCCATGAACTGCTCGAAACGGAGAAATTCGGCGGGCGTAAATGGCCGGGCGAGGTTTTGCGTCTTGCAATGCTGATGACGCACTACCGCGAGCCGATCGATTTTTCGGTGCGCAAGCTCGAAGAGGCGGAGGCGGTGCTCGACGGGTGGTATCGGGCTGTCGGCGATGTCGAAGCAGGTGATATCGGATGCGCCGATACTATAGCCGCGCTCAGCGACGATCTCGGAACAACCGCTGCCATTGCCAGCCTTCACGAATTGCGCAGCGAGGCGACCAAAGGCAGCAGCGCGGCAAAACAGGCCCTCAAAACGAGCGCAGCTCTTCTCGGGCTGCTCGCAGGAACTGAAAGCGACTGGTTCGCCGTCAAGGCGTCGGAAGCCGCCATCGATGCCGGGTTCGTTGAAACCGCGGTGGAAAAGAGGCTCACGCAGTTGCGCGAGAAAAACTTCGCCGAAGCCGACCGCATCCGCGACGAGCTTGCCGCTCAGGGCGTCCAGCTCATGGACTACAAGGATACGGAGAGCGGCGAACGCCGCACCAGATGGGAGGTGAAACGGTGATCGACCATATCGGCATCAAGGTTGCGGATTTCGAGCGTGCGAAGGCGTTTTACGACAGGGCGATGGAACCGCTTGGCGCGTCGCTTCTGATGATGGTGCCGCCGGAATACACCGATGGCGTCAAGGTCGGCGGCTATGGCCGCGACCGGCCGGTCTTCTGGCTGACGGAAGGCGCGCCCGCCGGCGAACCGAAACATGTCGCCTTCACGGCCAACACCCGTGAAGAGGTGGACGCCTTTCACAAGGCCGCACTCGAGGCCGGCGGCCGCGACAATGGTGCGCCGGGCCCGCGGCCCCACTACCATGCAGACTACTACGGTGCCTTCGTTTTCGACCCTGACGGCAACAATGTGGAGGCCGTCTGTCACAGGCCGGCCTAGAGCAATTCCAGGAAAAGTGGCTACCGGTTTTCCGTCCGGAACTGCGCAAGAACGATAAGATTGAGCGCTTTTACGCTTCAGGCAAAAGTCAAAGCGCTCTGGGAGAAAGGGCAGGGAATGAGCCTCGACAACAAGCCCGTCTATTCCGGCGGTTGCCAGTGTGGGGCGGTGCGTTTTCATATCGAAGGCGCACTCGGCGAGGCTTCGGTCTGCCATTGCCGCATGTGCCAGAAGGCGAGCGGCAACATTATGCTTCCGCTGGTCTCGGTGCGTGGCGCGAAACTCACCTGGACACGCGCTGAACCCAAGCGCTTCCAGTCGTCCAGCCATGTGCGGCGGGGCTTTTGCCCGCACTGCGGCACGCCACTCACCTATGAAGCGCCCGACGGGCTGGCGATAACCATCGCCGCCTTCGACCACCCGGAGGAAATCGCGCCGGTGGTGCAGTGGGGCATGGAAGGAAAGTTGCCCTATACCGACGGCATCGCGGCCCTCCCGGGTTCCACCTCCGAGGAAGACGCGGACGCGGTGGAGTTTCTGCGCAACCTGGTCTCCTACCAGCACCCCGATCACGACACGGACGAATGGCCGCTGCCTGAAAACGCACGGAAAGACACTGAGAATGACTGAATTGCGCACGCTTTATCCTGAAATCGAGCCCTTCGACAGCGGTATGCTGGATGTGGGCGATGGCCACACGGTCTATTGGGAGCGCGTGGGCACCCGTGGCGCAAAACCGGCCGTGTTCCTGCATGGCGGCCCGGGCGGCGGCTGTTCACCCACGCATCGCCGCGCGTTCGATCCGGAAAAATACGACGTGATGCTCTTCGACCAGCGCGGCTGCGGGCGCTCGAAGCCCCATGCAGAGCTGGAGGCAAACACCACCTGGCATCTGGTGGCCGACATCGAGCGACTGCGCGGTATGATGGGCGTTGGTAAATGGCAGGTCTTTGGCGGCTCCTGGGGCTCCACACTGGCGCTTGCTTATGCCGAGAGCCATCCCGAATGCGTCTCCGAGCTGATCCTGCGTGGCGTCTACACACTCACCCGCGCGGAGCTTGAATGGTACTACCAGTTCGGCGTGTCGCAGATGTTCCCGGAAAAGTGGGAGCGCTTCATCGCCCCGATCCCGGAGGCCGAACGCGGCGACCTGATGGGCGCCTATCGCAGGCGCCTCGTGTCCGAGAATCGTGCCCTCCAGCTCGAGGCGGCAAAGGCATGGAGCCTGTGGGAAGGGGAAACCATCACCCTTTTGCCCGATCCCGGCCTCACGGAGCAGCACGGCGGCGACGATTTCGCCATCGCCTTCGCCCGCATTGAAAACCATTTCTTCGTTCATGGCGGCTGGTTTGAGGAAGGCCAGCTTCTGCGCGATGCCCACAAGCTCACCGGCATTCCCGGCGTCATCGTTCACGGCCGCTACGACATGCCGTGCCCGGCCCACTACGCCTGGCAATTGCACAAGGCCTGGCCTGACGCGGAATTCCACCTGATCGAGGGGGCGGGGCACGCCTTTTCCGAGCCCGGCATTCTCGACCGTCTTATCCGGGCAACAGACCAGTTTGCGGGTAAATGACCATGGCAATAAGAGAACGCATCTACCTTTTCGACACCACGCTGCGCGATGGCCAGCAGACGCCGGGCGTGGATTTTTCCGTCGAGGACAAGATCGCCGTGGCAAAGCTGCTCGACGAATTCGGCTTCGATTATGTGGAAGGCGGGTATCCCGGCGCGAACCCCACCGACACGGCCTTCTTTTCGAAGAAGCGTACCGGAAAAGCTGCTTTCGTCGCCTTCGGCATGACCAAGCGTGCCGGTGTCTCCGCCTCCAATGATCCCGGCCTCGCGGCTCTGCTTCAGTCGGCCAGCGATGCGATCTGCTTTGTCGCCAAGAGCTGGGATTACCATGTGCGCGTCGCGCTCGGCTGCACCAATGAGGAAAATCTGGAATCGATCACGGCCTCGGTCGAGGCGTCGGTTGCCGCCGGCAAGGAGACGATGGTCGACTGTGAGCATTTCTTCGATGGCTACAAGGCCAATCCGGACTACGCGCTGGCCTGCGCGAAGGCGGCCCATGACGCAGGCAGCCGTTGGGTGGTGCTGTGCGACACCAATGGCGGCACGCAGCCGGCAGAGATCAGGGAAATCGTGAGTGCCGTGATCGCGGCTGGCATTCCCGGCGCGCATCTGGGCATTCATGCTCATGACGACACGGGCCAGGCCGTGGCCAATTCGCTTGCCGCCGTTGAGGCAGGGGTGCGCCAGATACAGGGCACGCTCAATGGCATCGGCGAGCGCTGCGGCAATGCCAATCTGGTGACGATCCTGCCCACGCTGGCGCTCAAGCCTGCTTATGCGGAACGCTTCACGACCGGCATTCCCGACGAGAAGCTGGCCGACCTTTCGCGTCTTTCCCACGGCTTTGACGAGCTTTTGAACCGCGCGCCGGAGCTGCAGGCGCCCTATGTCGGCGCATCGGCCTTCGCCACCAAGGCCGGCATCCACGCCTCTGCTGTGCTCAAGGAGCCCGAAACCTATGAACATGTGCCGCCGGAAAGCGTGGGCAACACGCGCCGCGTCATGGTCTCGGACCAGGGCGGGAAATCGAACTTCATTGCCGAGCTGAAGCGCCGCGGTGTTGCCGTCGACAAGGCCGACCCGCGCCTCGATACGCTGATTGCGCTCGTCAAGGAGCGGGAGGCCGAGGGCTATGCCTATGAAGGAGCCGATGCGAGCTTTGAACTTCTCGCGCGGCGCACGCTTGGTCGCGTGCCGGAGTTTTTCAGGGTCGACGGTTTCCGCTGCATGGTGGAGCGTCGGTTCGATGCCAATGGCGAATTGAAAACCGTGTCGGAAGCCGTGGTCCGGGTGACCGTTGACGGCGAGACGCTCATGTCTGTGGCGGAAGGCCATGGGCCGGTCAACGCGCTCGACATCGCCCTGCGCAAGGATCTCGGCAAGTATCAGGCCGAAATTTCGGATCTGGCGCTGGCCGACTACAAGGTGCGTATCCTCAACGGCGGTACCGAGGCGATAACCCGCGTCTTGATCGAATCCTTCGACGGGACGGGCGCCCGCTGGTGGACCGTCGGTGTCTCCGACAACATCATCGATGCGTCGTTCCAGGCCCTGATGGATTCCATCGTCTACAAACTGGTCAAGAACCGGGACAAGGCAGATGCCGCAGAAGAGAACGCCGCCTGATCGAGACGAGCGAATGCGCTGGACCAATAAAATGAAATGGCGCCGATCCAGATCGGTATGACAGGATAATCGAACGCCCGTCACCCCCGCCGGGCTTTTCGTGGAAAGCAGATGTCCGAGATAGCAGAAGCAGAAAAGCCGCTTGAGGCGGACCCCAACGACGCGACGCGCGGCTTCTTCTTCGCTCTGTCTGCCTATGGTCTGTGGGGCTTCCTGCCGCTCTACATGAAGCTTGTCTCCCACATCCCGGCGATGGAGGTGGTGGCTCACCGCGTTCTCTGGTCTCTCCCGGTGGCGGCGGTCATCCTCTATTTTCTGGGACGCACGGCCGATATCCGCCAGGCGCTGCGCTCGCCGCGCACATTGCTGATGGCAGCGCTGACGGCGGCGATCATCTCCTGCAACTGGGGCATCTATGTCTGGGCGATCGCGGTCGACCGTGCCGTCGAGACAGCCCTCGGCTACTATATCAACCCGCTTGTCAGCATCGCCATGGCGGCGCTCTTTCTCGGCGAGCGCCTCAACCGTTACCAGATTGCCGCCGTCTGCCTAGCAGGCGTTGCCGTGCTGATCCTCACGACCGATGCGGGCGGTCTGCCCTGGGTGTCCCTCAGCCTCGCCTTCAGCTTCGCGGCCTACGGCATTCTGCGCAAGACCCTGCCCATCGGACCAAGCCAGGGCTTTTTCCTTGAAGTCCTGATCCTTGCTCTGCCCGCCCTCGGCTATCTCATCTGGCTCGGCGCGTCGGGCGAGGCGCATTTCATGCTTTCGAACCCGGCCGACATCGCTCTGCTCATCGGCTGCGGCCCGGTCACGGCCATTCCACTTATCCTGTTCGCCATGGGGGCCAAACGTCTGCGCTATTCCACCATCGGCATCATGCAGTACACGGCGCCGACCATGATCTTCCTGATCGCCGTATTCGTCTTCAAGGAGCCGTTCGGCGGCGGCAAGGCGGTGGCGTTCGCTTTCATCTGGGCAGCCCTTGCCCTTTATAGCTGGTCGATGCTGCGCGACGCGCGCCGGGCAAAAAAATAGCCGCCCCAGAGGGGGGGGCGGCGAATGAAACCCGGGATGCCGGGAAGGGGTGCGGCGAGCATCGACGGGTCAGGGACGGCGTGCGCGGAACATGCGAAGCCGGAGAACGCTGAACGCTCAAACCCCGGACGATGGATGGATGCATAGGCCATGCACCGCGCAATCGGATCGAAGCAGGCCAGTGTTACAGCGAGACTGCAATCGGGTAACGGCAGGATGACAATCCCGCGCTATTCATTGAAATCTGTGGACAGTCACAGCCGGTCGATAACCGTCTGGTCCTCACCATTCGATGACGCGCGCTGAGCGGCTGCCTTGAGGATTGCGGGGACGATATCCTGCGCCTGATCCACCACGATCGGGCGGACCCGGTGGCCGGAATGCACGAAGCCTTCCTGCTTCATGTGATCGACGAGCGTCAGGAGCGGGTTCCAGAAGCCGCCGATATTGGCGAACACCATAGGCTTTTCATGCCGGGAAAGCTGTGCCCAGGTCATGATTTCAACGATCTCTTCAAGTGTTCCAATTCCCCCGGGCAGGGCGACGAACGCATCCGAACGCTCGAACATGGTATGCTTGCGCTGGTGCATGTCTTCGGTGACGATGAGTTCGTCTAGCTCGGCCAGATCCACCTCGTTGGCCTCGCGGCGGATCAGGAATTTCGGAATGATCCCGGTCACCGTGCCGCCGGCGTCCATTGTGCCACGGGCAACCGCGCCCATGATGCCTTTGGTGCCTGCGCCATAGATCAGCCGCAAACGGGCTTCCGCCAGACTGCGCCCCAGCGTCAGTCCTGCCTGAAAATGACGTTCATCGCGTCCATTGCTTGAACCGCAATAGACGCACACCGACTCGATTGTGCTCATGAAACCATTGCTCGTCTGCGTTACCGTTATGGTCAAGAGGACAAAGGCTTTTTCTTGTCGCTTGAGCGAAAAAGCGTTACAGCCTGTCACAAAGGGACTATCGTGGGTTTATGGGCTTGACACCTTTAAAGGGGCTTCTTTTTCTCTCCGGCGCTGTCGTGGCGGGCCTCGGGGCCGCATATGTTCTGGGCGCGTTTGACGCACAGGAGCCACGCCCGGCTGCCCTGTCATCATCGCCGTCGCCCGATGCGGGCGCACCGGCGGCGGCCGCGAAGCAGGATGCGGGTGCAGCCAGCAGGGAAGCGCGCCTGGAGGATGCCAGCCAGGCAGAGGATAACAGCGCCTCGGAAACGCTGAAGCAGGCTCAGGAGATCGCCCCGCCGACCTTCGATATCGTGCGGGTCGAGCCGAACGGCTCTATGGTGATCGCCGGCAAGGCAGAGCCCAACGCGCGGATCGAAATCATCAATGGGGCGACCGTTCTCGGAACCGCCACAAGTGGTGCGTCGGGCGACTTCGCGGCTGTGCTTGAGGCCCCCCTCGAGCCGGGCGATTACCAGATCGTGCTGCGCGCCACCACACCCGACAATCTCGCCGCCACGTCCCTTGAAACGGCAATCGTCACCGTGCCCGACGACGAGGCGGGGCAGGTGCTTGCCCTGGTCGATCAGCCGGGCGCACCGAGCCGTCTGATCACGGTGCCCGAAGCAAAGGCGCCGCAGGAAGGCGAGAGCGAGACACAGGCTGAGGTCGCGCCTGAGCCATCCGCGACCGGGCAGGAGCCGCCGGCCGCGGCAGAAAAACCACAGGGCGAGCCGGCCCCGGTCGCCAACGAGGCCGAAGGTGAACAGCCGGCAGAGGCCGCGCAGACGGAGGAACAGTCACCGCCAGCCACCACAGCAGCGGAAGCCGCAGGTTCCCCCTTTATCGAAGCGGTCGAGATTGACGGGCGCCAGGTTTTCGTGGCCGGCGCTGCCCGTCCCGGCAGCACGATCCGTGTCTATGTGAACCAGATCCTTCTCGGAGAAACTGTGACCACACCGAACGGGCGTTTCCTGATCGAAGCGACCCGTGAACTGCCCATTGGCGACTACATTGTCCGCGCCGACATGCTTTCAGACGATGGGCGTACGGTCGTTGCCCGTGCTGCCGTGCCTTTCACACGGGCCGAGGGTGAACAGGTTGCAGCCGTCGCTGCGCCGGATTCCGGTTCGGATGTGCGCAACGATGCGGTTGACGGCAAGAATGCGCGCCTGCCGCCGGCGGGGGCTTCCCCGTCCGTGCAGGAGCCCGATGCGGCGGCGGAGGCTGCGAGCTCCGGCGCGGAGACCACGGCGCCGAAGCTTGCTCCGGTTGACGGTTCGGTGATCATTCGTCGCGGCGACACGCTCTGGCACATTTCCCGGCGCGTCTATGGCCGTGGCATCCGCTACACGACGCTCTATCTGGCCAACCAGGACCAGATCGAGGATCCCGACCGCATTTGGCCGGGGCAGGTTTTTGCCGTGCCCGAGAGCACCGAGGAGGGCGAAGCGGCCGATATGGAGGCCATCGAAGATCAGATGGTCGAGCCGGAAAACGCCAATTAGCCGACATTAAATTCCCTCTTTCTCTTGAAATCGCAGAACCTTTCATCGTATATCGCCGATGAACGATGAAAGGTTCTGCCATGCCACGCTCGTTGTCAGGCGCCTGCTGTGCGCATCACACCATGACGAAGGGGTTGAGCGCACTGTCTCACCCTGTGCGGGTCGAGATACTGAAGCATCTTTCGGGCTATGATGCGTGCTGCTGCAAGGATGTGGTGCGTCATCTGCATCTGGCGCAGTCCACGGTTTCCCAGCACCTGAAAGTGCTTGTGGAGGCGGGATTGGTGCATGTGCGCCCTGAGCGGCAAAGCTCGCGCTATGAGGTGGACACCGAGGCTCTTGCAGGCCTGACAGAAGCCCTGGCGCGTCTGACACAGACCTGCATCGATGCCAGCAAGAGCAGAACATCCAGCCACGGGGCCGAAGCGAATGACCAATAAGACCGTATCCGCCGAAGGCTCCACCTTCCAGACCCTTCGCAATCTGTGGCCCTATATGTGGCCATCCGACCGGATCGACCTGAAGCGGCGTGTCGTCATCGCCGCCTTCTTCCTGGTGCTTGCCAAGGTCATCCTCGTTTTTGTCCCATATTTCTACAAATGGGCGACCAATGCCCTTTCTGGGGAGGGGGAGGCGCCGGGCTTCCTGCCGGCCATGCTGGCCGGTCCGATCGTGCTCGTCGTGGCCTATAATGTCGTGCGTGTGGTCCAGCTCGGTTTCAACCAGTTGCGCGACGCACTCTTTGCCAGTGTCGGGCAGCACGCCGTGCGCCAGCTCGCTCACCGCACCTTCGTCCACATGCATCAGCTTTCGCTGCGCTTCCATCTGGAGCGCCGCACGGGGGGGCTTTCGCGCATCATCGAGCGCGGCACCAAGGGGATCGACACGATCGTTCGCTTCACGATCCTGAACTCGATCCCCACCGTTCTGGAATTCTTCCTCGCCGCCGGCATTTTCGCCTTCGCCTATGGCTGGATCTATGTGGCAATTGTCGCCGTCACGGTATGGCTCTACACTTGGTTCACGATCCGGGCGAGTGACTGGCGCATCGGCATTCGCCGGCAGATGAACGATTCCGATACGGACGCCAACACCAAGGCCATCGATTCCCTGCTCAATTTCGAAACGGTCAAATATTTCAACAACGAAGCCATGGAAGCACGGCGTTTCGATCGCTCCATGGCGCGTTACGAAGACGCGGCAACTCGCACCTGGACATCGCTCGGCTGGCTCAATTTCGGACAGGGAGTCATTCTGGGGCTTGGCATGACCGCCGCCATGGGGCTGTCCGCCTATGAAGTGATGCGCGGCACGCAGACGGTGGGCGATTTCGTCTTCATCAATGCCATGCTGATGCAGCTTTCCATCCCGCTGAATTTCATCGGCTTTGTCTATCGCGAAATCCGCCAGGGCCTGACCGACATCGAACAGATGTTCGACCTGCTCGACGTTCGCGCCGAGGTCACCGACAGGCCTGATGCAAAGATACTGACCGTCGATAAGGGCAATGTTCGCTTCGAGAATGTGCGCTTTTCCTATGATCCCGAGAGGCCGATCCTGAAGGGCATCAGTTTCGAGATCCCGGCAGGCAGGACCGTTGCCGTGGTTGGTCCCTCCGGCGCCGGAAAATCCACCATCTCGCGCCTTCTTTTCCGCTTCTACGATGCCCAGAATGGCGAGATCACCATAGACGGGCAGAACGTGAAGGACGTGACGCAGGAGAGCCTGCGTGCGGCCATCGGCATGGTGCCGCAGGACACGGTGCTCTTCAACGACACCATCGCTTATAACATCCGCTATGGCAGGCCCGACGCAAGCGATGAGGAGGTGCGCAGCGCGGCCGAGATGGCACAGATCGGCCCCTTCATCGAGAGCCTGCCGGAAGGCTATGGAACGATGGTGGGCGAGCGCGGGCTCAAGCTCTCCGGCGGTGAAAAACAGCGTGTCGCCATCGCCCGGACCATTCTCAAGGCCCCGCCCATTCTCTTGCTGGACGAGGCGACCTCGGCACTCGATACGCACACGGAGCAGGAAATCCAGGCAGCGCTCGACACGGTCAGCCGTGGCCGCACCACGCTCGTCATCGCGCACCGCCTGTCCACCGTCATCAACGCCGATGAGATCATTGTGCTGAAAGGCGGGGAGATCGCCGAACGTGGCCGTCACCCCGAGCTTCTGGCTGCCGGCGGGCTCTATGCGGAGATGTGGAGCCGTCAGCGTGAAGCCACCGAGGCCGAAGAGCGGCTGCGCAAGGCGCGTGAAACGGATGAAATGGGCGTGGTGGTGCGCCGCCAGCCGGCCTATTGACGGGCGTCACGGCTCCCTCCCTGAACCACTTCATGGGCTTTGTGACGGCACGCAGGTGTTGGAAACGAGCCGGCAGCCCGGTTGATGCGTTGCGGGAGAACCCGGATTCCGTTACCAAGGCGGCACATTCATTCGATTTGAAAGTGGCCGCCGATGAGCCTGATTGACACGATCCGCAACACGCTGGTGCCGATCCACCGCGAAGGGTATCCCTTTATTGCGGCTTTCGCCGGCGCAACCATTGTCCTGGGGCTGATCTCGGGGCCGCTGTTCTGGATCGGCCTGATCCTCACGGCCTGGTGCGTCTATTTCTACCGCGATCCCGAGCGCGTAACCCCCGTCGACGACAATCTGGTGATTGCGCCGGCCGATGGCGTCGTGTCCTTCGTTGGCCCCGCCGTGCCGCCGGCAGAGCTTGGCATGGGCGAGGGGGAGATGACCCGCATCTCCGTTTTCATGAATGTCTTCTCCTGCCACATCAACCGTGCGCCGGTGCGGGGCCGCATTTCTCTGATCGAGCATCGGCCGGGCCGGTTTCTCAACGCCGAACTCGACAAGGCGAGCAGCGAGAACGAGCGCAATGGCCTCGTGATCGAGAGCCCGCACGGCCCTGTTCCGGTGGTGCAGATCGCCGGGCTCGTGGCGAGGCGCATCGTCTGCTGGGCTGAGGCGCCGGGCAGATCACCGTCGGCGAACGGTTCGGCCTGATCCGCTTCGGATCCCGTGTCGACGTTTACCTACCGGCAGGTGCTGTGCCACGGGTTGCGATCGGCCAGACCGCGGTTGGCGGCGAGACTGTCATTGCGGCTTTCGGGAGCGATCTGAAACAGCCCATCGTCAGGGTTTCCTGATGGCAGGGCCCTTTCCACCATTCGAGCCGCATGGCGGGGGCGGGCCCAAGCTCAGTGAAATTCCGCTGCGCATGCTGGTGCCGAACGTCATCACCGTTCTGGCCATTTGCGCCGGGCTTTCCGGGATTAGGCTTGCTTTCGAGCACCGCGTCGAGACGGCGGTCGTCATGGTCCTGATTGCCGCGTTTCTGGACGCGGTGGATGGTCGCGTTGCACGCATGCTCAAGGCCTCGTCGAAATTCGGCGCACAGATGGATTCGCTGGCCGACATCGTCAATTTCGGCGTCGCGCCGGCTCTGGTTCTTTATGCCTATGTGCTCGATCAGGCGGGTGCGCTCGGCTGGATCGCCGCGCTTCTCTTCGCCATCGCCTGCTGCCTGCGGCTTGCACGCTTCAATGTCATGCTGGACGATCCGGATCGTCCCGCCTGGCATACGGATTATTTCGTCGGCGTCCCCGCGCCGGCGGGAGCGGCACTGGTGCTCCTGCCGATCTATCTGGGCTTTCTTGGCATTGCGCCGGACACCACCATGGCCTTTGCAGCTTCGGCCTATACGGTGCTGATCGGGTTTCTGCTGGTCAGCCGCCTGCCGGTTTATTCGGGGAAGAGTTCCGGTAGCCGGGTTCCGCGCGAATATGTTTTGCCGCTGATCCTGGGGCTGGCGCTCTACGTGCTTCTTCTGACCAGTTTCACCTGGATGACGCTTACGGTCTCAGCACTTGGCTATCTGGTCTTCCTTGTCTTCAGCATGCGCGCCTACGCACGCCGTGCGGAGCTGGAAGACAAAAAAGCGGCGGAAGAAGCCGGCGAAGAGCAGATATAATCCGGTAAGATCAGGTCTCGTTCGTCGGAGCCGGTGCGCCACGCACCTCGATCATCCGTCCAAACAGGGCTTCGGAAGCCCGCATGTCTTCCCGGCCCGAGCGCGCAATCAATGCCTCGATTGTCATCGGGGGCAGGGTGCGTACGTGGCGCGCGGGCACGAACCCGCGCCGTTCCATATAGACAGGAACCACATGTGCCTCTGCCTTGAGCGCAATGCGCGCGACGGCACGAAACAGGCGAAATGCCTTGGTGTCCGGTTCGGTGTCGTCGGGCATATAGACGGCAAGCCGGCCATTGCCTCTGAGGCGGCGCACCAGCCGGCGGCTGACAAAAACATGGTGTGCGTTGAAGGCGATTGTCCGCGCGAGCGCGCGCCAGGGTTCGAGAAAGGGCGACTTTGCCGATGCTTCATCGAGAATGTGCAGCGTGTCGTCGGGCAGAAGAGCAAGCATCGTCGCCGGGTCGAGACCGGATTGATGCCACACGGCATAGATAACCGGTGTGTCGGCCTTTCGCGCCGCATCGACCTCACGGTCGCTTATGCGAAACAGAAGCTTTAGCGGCGCGTGCAGCGCTGCCTGATGAAAGCTGACGCCGCGCCGATACTGGACGATGCCTGCCATGACGGCCCAGACCGCCAGGACAAGCAGCACGAATTCGATGATCAGTATCATGCCGCATCTCCCAATCGCCGGTTCTTCACCTGTCGGCAAAGTCCGGCATCAATCTCTACGTTCGGGTCAATTGCGTATCGAACGCTGTCCCTTCCGCAGCCCTTTCGGCGCGGCGTCTTCGTCCGCTGCCGCGTGGAAAGGTAACGAAAGCGTCCGGCAGGTCAATCGCGAAGTCTGGTCTGAAACCGAGCCTGTGTCCGCCTCACTGGGGCATCTGGTAACGTGTAAAATGATTTTTCTTTACGTCGAAGATCAGGCCTGTTTCCGTCAATTCCGGGCTCGCAAGCGGCAGGATTTTGGCTGCCACTTCAGAAGGATGCGGCAACGTCGCGGGATCTTCGCCCGGCATGGCCTGCGCACGCATGGCTGTGCGGGTCGCGCCCGGGTTTACCGAGTTGACCCGTAGCGGCATGTTCTTGGTCTCGTCGGCCCAGGAGCGCGCCATCGCCTCGACAGCCGCCTTGGAGGCCGCGTAGGGCCCCCAGAATGCCCGTGCGGAGTGTGCCGCCCCAGAGGACATCACGATCGCACGCCCCGCGTCCGAGGCGCGCAGCAGCGGGTCCACCGTCCGGATCAGCCGCCATGTGCCGGTGACATTGATGTTCATGACCTTTTCGAAGACCTTCGCCTCCACATGGCCAAGCGGCGCGATCACGCCGAGAATGCCCGCATTGGCGACCATGATGTCCAGCTTGCCCCAGCGCTCGTGAATGGCGCCGCCAATCCGGTCGATACCGGCCATGTCGGTCAGGTCGAGCGGCACCAGCGTGGCCTCGCCGCCCGCAGTCTTGATCTCGTCGTCGAGCTCTTCAAGACCGCCGACAGTCCGCGCCACGGCGATGACATGCGCGCCGCAGGCTGCAAGCTCTTTTGCCAGAAAATAGCCAATGCCGCGGGATGCGCCGGTGACGAGAGCCAGTCGGCCTTTCAGGTCTGGTTTTTTATCTGTCATTGACCGCCTGCTGCGAGAAGGGAAAGCGTGCGCACATTGTCTGTGCTGTCGTGATCGGTCAACCGCGTGGGGTAGTCCTTGGTGAAGCAGGCATCGCAATATTGCGGCCGCTCGGCATTGCGCGCTGCCTCTCCGACCGCGCGGTAGAGCCCGTCAATGGTCAGGAAGGCAAGCGAATCGACCCGGATGAAGTCGGCCATCTCCTCGACAGACATGCGCGAGGCGAGAAGTTTGGCCGCTTCCGGCGTGTCGACGCCGTAGAAGCAGGGCGAACGCGTGGGCGGCGATGCGATGCGCATGTGCACTTCGGCCGCGCCAGCATCGCGCACCATCTGCACGATCTTCTGGCTCGTGGTACCGCGCACGATGGAATCATCCACCAGCACAACCCGCTTACCCTCGATGCATCGGCGGTTTGCATTGTGCTTCAGTTTCACGCCCATATGGCGGATGGAATCGGTCGGCTGAATGAAGGTGCGTCCGACATAGTGGTTGCGGATGATGCCGAGTTCGAAGGGAAGGCCGGCTGCCTGCGCATAACCGATGGCGGCAGGTGTTCCTGAATCCGGCACCGGCACGACAATATCGGCCTCCACCGGCATTTCACGCGCCAGCTCCGCGCCGATTTCCTTGCGCACGTCGTAGACATTGCGTCCCTCGACCAGGGAATCCGGCCGCGCGAAATAGACATACTCGAAGATGCAGAAGCGCGGCTTCTCCTTGTTTTCAAAGGGGAAGAAACTCTCGATGCCCTTTTCGGTCACGACCACCATCTCGCCCGGCTTCAAATCACGCACGAAGCGGGCGCCGATGATGTCGAGCGCGCAGGTCTCCGAGGCCAGGATGTACGCGCCGTCGAGATCGCCCAGAACCAGCGGGCGGATGCCCAGCGGATCGCGGCATCCGATCATCTTTTTCGAGGTAAGAGCGACAATCGAGAAGGCACCCTCGATCTGCCGCACCGCCTCAATGAAGCGCGTATTGGTGTCGCGTTCCTTGCTGGTGGCGACAAGGTGCAGGACCGTCTCCGTATCGGAGGTGGACGAGAAGATCGCCCCTTCCTTCTGCAGCTTGCGCTGCACGGTCATGGCATTGGTGATGTTGCCATTGTGGGCGATGGCAAGACCGCCGTCCGACAATTCGGCAAAGAAGGGCTGGACGTTGCGCAGGCCCGAGCCGCCGGTCGTTGCATAGCGCGTATGGCCGATGGCGCGGCTGCCGCTCAGGCGGTCCAGGACCGACTGTTTGGTAAACGTATCGCCGATCAGGCCGATATGGCGCTCCACATGGAACTGGGTGCCGTCGAAGGAGACGATGCCGGCCGCTTCCTGTCCGCGGTGCTGCAAGGCGTGCAGGCCAAGCGTTACGATGGCTGCGGCGTCACTGCGTCCGAAAATGCCGAACACGCCGCATTCATCGTGAAAATGGTCGTCCGCTTCGCCTGCGAGAGGCAAATTGTCTTCCAGTGCCATTTCTGGCCGCCCTTTCATTGTGACACAGACGGCCCGCGACCGTCAGTTTGCGGTTTCGCCCTCGCCGGATGCGCCATTGGTGAGGCGATCGAAAACCGTATTGTCCGGATCGTCCGGAAGCATGGCCTGGATCCACTGACCCACGCCATCCAGCAATGGCCGGGATTTGGCTTCCGCAACCCAGCTCGGCGGGTTCGCACCCATCAGCCAGTTGAGAAACAGAAGCGCAACCGCCACCACCAGAATACCGCGTGCGGCACCGTAGAGGAAGCCAAGTGTGCGGTCGAGCGCGCCAATGCGCGAATCGATGATGAAGTCCGCGATCTTCATCGTGATGATCGTCACCACGATCAGTGCCACGAGGAAGACGGCTGCTGCCGCGACGGCCAGGGCCAGCATGTCATTGCTGATATAGGGCTTCACATAGGGCAGAACCAGTGGATGAAAATAATAGGCCGCCACCGCAGCCGCCGCCCACGAAGCGATCGACAGCACCTCGCGCGAGAAACCGCGCACCATGGCCAGCATGGCCGAAACGAGCGTGAAGCCGACAAGAATTCCGTCAAGCAACGTGATTGGCATTGTCACCCCTACTCCTTTGGCAGTTAGGATGCCCCCGCAAGGTCATGTTCTTTATCTTCCGGGCCACTGTGCCGCCAATCGATTTATTCAGGCCGCCTTGGCGCCCGCGATCCGGGCCACCAGTTCGGCCAGCGCTTCGGGGCGCGCCGCCCGCGATGCGATCGCACCCGAACCGTCTTCATTGCCCGGCGGCATGACCGCTTGGGCGAAGCCGAGCTTTTCGGCTTCCTTGAGACGGCTCGCTGCATGCGCAACGGGTCTGACAGCGCCCGAAAGGCTGATTTCGCCGAAATAGACGCAATCGGCGGGCAGGGCAAGCCCGGTGAGTGATGAGACGAGTGCTGCGGCCACCGCAAGGTCGGCTGCCGGCTCCGAAATCCGGTAGCCGCCGGCCACGTTCAGATACACGTCATGGGTTGCAAAACGCACCCCGCAATGGGCTTCCAGAACGGCCAAAACCATGGAAAGTCTGGCAGAATCCCATCCCACCACGGCACGGCGCGGTGTGCCGAGCGGCGAGGGGGCAACAAGCGCCTGGATTTCCACAAGAACCGGTCGTGTGCCCTCCATACCGGCGAATACGGCGGCACCGGGCGCTGCCGCGCTGCGCTCGCCCAGAAACAGCTCCGACGGGTTGGAGACCTCGCGCAGGCCCCTGTCGCCCATTTCGAACACGCCGATCTCGTCGGTCGGGCCGAAGCGGTTCTTCACCGTGCGCAGGATGCGGTAGTGGTGCCCGCCTTCACCTTCGAAATAGAGAACCCCGTCCACCATGTGCTCCACAACGCGGGGGCCGGCGATCTGGCCTTCCTTGGTCACGTGACCGACCAGAACCACCGCGGCGCCGGTCGATTTCGCATAGCGGATCATGGCCTGCGCCGACGCGCGCACCTGCGTCACTGTGCCGGGCGCGGATTCGGCCATGTCGGTCCACAGCGTCTGGATGGAATCCAGAATGACGAGATCGGGGCGTTTGCCGTCCTCGATGGTCGCCAGAATATCCTCGACATTGGTCTCGGCTGCCAGTTCCACCGGCTGCTGCGCCACATCCAGGCGCTGCGCGCGCAGGCGGATCTGCGCCACCGCCTCTTCGCCCGATACGTAGACGATGCGGTGGCCGCGCGCCGCAAGG
>NZ_BAMP01000021.1 GCF_000615975.1 Nitratireductor aquibiodomus NL21 = JCM 21793
CGACGGAGGTGCCCGCCGATGAGCTCGCCATTGACGATCTCGTCGTTGTCCGGCCCGGCGACCGCGTGCCGTCTGACGGAGAGGTGGTCGAGGGCAGTTCCGAGCTGGATGAGGCGCCGGTCACCGGCGAGTCGGTGCCGGTGCTGAAGGAGGCGGGCAGCACCGTCTATGCCGGCAGCATCAACGCCAATGGCGTGCTTCGGGTGCGGATCACCCGCACGGCCGCCGACAACACGATCGCCCGCATCATCCATCTGGTCGAGGAAGCGCAGGGCTCGAAGGCACCGACCGCCCGCTTCATCGACCGCTTCAGCGCATACTACACGCCCGCCGCCATGGTGGTATCCGCTCTTATCATAGTCGTGCCACCGCTGCTCTTCGGCGCCGAATGGTCGACGTGGATCTATCGCGGGCTGGCGACGCTGCTCATTGCCTGCCCGTGCGCGCTGGTCATCTCCACCCCGGCGGCGATCGCCTCGGGCCTTGCCGCCGGGGCGCGGCACGGGTTGCTGGTCAAGGGTGGCGCGGCGCTCGAAACGCTCGGCAAGGTGCGCACCGTCGCCTTCGACAAGACGGGCACGCTGACGGTTGGCAAGCCGCGGGTGACCGATATCATCCCGCTCGAAGGCGAGGAGGCAGACATCCTGGCAAGGGCGGCTGCGGTCGAATGCGGCTCCAGCCAT
The DNA here is from genome assembly GCF_000615975.1 of Nitratireductor aquibiodomus NL21 = JCM 21793. Classification (GTDB taxonomy): domain Bacteria; phylum Pseudomonadota; class Alphaproteobacteria; order Rhizobiales; family Rhizobiaceae; genus Nitratireductor; species Nitratireductor aquibiodomus. The sequence continues at coordinate 684 of NZ_BAMP01000021.1, forward strand.
CCGCTTGGCGAGGCGATTGTCGAGGCAGCCGAGCAGCGCGATCTCGAACTGCCAAAAATGTTCGGTGGGGCGATGGCGATACCCGGCAAGGCCGTCACCGCGCGGCTGCGTGAAGGCTTCGTCTCCGTCGGCTCGCCGCGCTATGCGGCCGAGCAGGGTAACCTCTCGCCGGAACTCAATGCCAGGCTTGAAGCGCTGGAGGCTGCGGGCAAAACAGCCGTGGTCGTGCTGTCCGGCAAGCGAGCCGTGGGGGTCATAGCGCTCCGCGACGAGCCGCGCGAGGATGCCGCGACCGGAGTTGCGCGCCTCAATGCCCTCGGTATCCGCACAGTGATGTTGACGGGCGACAATCGACGCACAGCAGACGCGATCGCCGGCAGTCTCGGCCTGGAGGCCAGGGCGGAGCTGTTGCCCGACGCCAAGCTTTCGGAAATCGCCGCGCTCAGGGAACATGGCGGTATCGCCATGGTCGGCGACGGGATCAATGACGCCCCGGCGCTCGCGGCATCCTCGGTCGGCATCGCCATGGGTGGAGGCACCGACGTCGCTCTGGAGACGGCCGATGCGGCTCTGCTCAAGAACCGCGTGACGGGCGTTGCCGAACTGATCCGGCTCTCGCGGGCAACACTCGGCAACATCCGGCAGAACATCGCGCTGGCGCTCGGGCTGAAAGCGGTCTTCCTGATCACGACCCTGACCGGCGTGACGACGCTGTGGATGGCGATCCTCGCCGATACCGGTGCGACTGTGCTTGTCACAATCAACGCATTGCGTCTTCTGCGTTTCCAGGGTGATCACTTGACCGATCCGGGTGACGAGCGTTGAGAAAATCTTGGTGGATTGTGAAGTGCGCGGAGCCTGATCGTGTCTTTCCATCACCTTGGAGGGGACAAGGGCAAGTGCCGGGGCGGGCTGGCACAAGTCGAATTGGCGATTGCCGCGGGACCTAGACTTTCAGAACTGCGGCTGTCTTTCCGAATTCGCGTTTTCGCCTCTTTGTACCGTTCTGATCCTGTCGTCGATCGACCGAGTGCTGCCCGAGGAACGTTGAAGAATTAGTGACTTGACCTTCCCATCGCTGGATAGCGCAGGCTTGAATGAAGGCAAGGAGCCCACCGCGATGCCCTTAGATTCCGGTCAGTTGGAGCGTGATATTCTGCAAGTGTTCAGGTGTGCCTGTCAGCAAGACCGGCCAGACATCGCGGAATTCATGCTGGCGGCGTTGGAGAAACTGGACGATGAATGGGGGAGCTCTGTCGCGAGCGATCGTCCGCTGATCGATGGCTATCGCGATCTGATCGGGACCTGCGGTTATAGGAAGTCCTGAATTCCTCGGGCCGGCGGCGCTGGCCATCGATTTGGGTTCCAAGCGTCAAATGGATCGCGGGCCCCACAGAATGAGTGCGGCGCCCAGAAGACATGCCGCAGCACCTGTGACGTCCCAGCGGTCCGGTCGTTGGGACTCGATTACCCAGAGCCAGACAAGCGATGCGGCAATGTAGACGCCGCCATAGGCTGCATAGGCACGACCGGCGAAGTCGCTGTCGATGCGCGTCAAAAGCCAGGCGAAGACGGCAAGACTTGCCATGCCCGGAATGAGCCAGAGCGGCGAGCGATCCAGGCGCAGCCAGGCCCAGAAAGTGAAACAGCCGGCGATTTCCGCAATTGCCGCGCCGATATAAACCGCCAACGTCATCGTCACGATGCCAACGCCTCCAGAACAGGACATTCCGGCACGTCCTCGCCGGAACACTGCGCGGCGGTCGCAGCCAGCACCTGCTCGATCCGTTTCAGGTCGGCGATCTTGGCCCGGATATCGGCGAGGTGTCGCTCTGTCCGCTCCTTCACTTCGGCGCAGGTCTGCGTACCGCCATCGACGAGGTCGAGCAGGCCGCGAATCTCATCGATGGAAAAGCCGAGCTCGCGGGCGCGCAGGATGAATTGCAGCCGCGCGACGTGGGCTTCGTCGTAGACGCGGTAACCCGACGCCGTGCGCGGCGGATCGGGTATCATGCCCGTCTTCTCGTAGTAGCGGATGGTTTCGAGATTGCAGCCCGTGCGCCTTGCCAGTTCGGCGCGCTGCAATCGCTTCCCGGAAACGTGATCGGCCATTGTTCGGATTCTTCCTTGAGTCTGTAGCTACTACAGACCTTAACTTGCCCTGGAATGAAATTCGAGGGTGAACCGCATGAGCGAGACCAAAATCGAAACCGCGACGTTAGGCGGACCAACGCACGTGGCGGATCGAAAGAAGGAATGGTTTGCCGCCGGCGGTGTCGTCGGCGCGATTCTGGCGTCCACCTGCTGTATCGCGCCGCTCGTCCTGTTGTTGCTCGGCGTATCGGGGGCCTGGATCGGCAATCTGACCGCGCTCGAGCCCTACAAGCCGATCTTTGCCGGCGTGGCGCTTGTTTTCATCGGGCTCGGGTTCCGGCAGGTCTATTTCAAGGCCAAGCCCGCCTGCGCGGACGGATCCTACTGCGCCCATCCCGAATCCGCCCTCATCACCAAATCGGCCCTGTGGCTTTCGACGGTTCTGGTCGTCGTCGCGCTGACCATCAACTGGTGGGCGCCGCTTTTCTACTAGGAGAATTGACATGAAACGACTTCTCATCGCTACGGCGGGATTGCTGGTTATCGGCGTGTCCGGTCTTCCCCTGATCGGCCTGGTTTCCTCACCGGTTCTCGTGTCGGTCGCGCAGGCGGCGAACGTCGAACAGACCGCCACCTTTGATGTGCCGGGTATGACCTGCGCGCTCTGCCCCGTCACCGTTAGAAAGGCGATGGAAGGTGTTGAAGGCGTAAGGTCCGTGGTGGTCGACTTCGATTCCAGGACAGCGACCGTGACATTCGATCCGTCGGTCACGACTGTCGTAGCCATTGCCGCCGCCTCGGCCAATGCCGGTTACCCCGCAAAGCGAGCTTTGTGATAGTCGTGACCTGCGCTCTCAAGACGGTCTCGACAATTACCTGCCCGGTTTGCGGACACCGTGCGACGGAGACGATGCCGACGGATGCCTGTCAGTATTTCTATGAATGCAACAGTTGTGGAAACACGATCAAACCCAGAGCCGGAGACTGTTGCGTGTTCTGCTCCTATGGCGATGTTCCCTGTCCGCCGGTCCAGAGCTCGGAGAACGGCGTCGATTGCTGCGCCAATCGAACTTGATTGTAGCAAGCCTGCGAGACAATAGGCCGTTGTGTCTTGTTCGCCGGCCATCGCGGCTCAAGCTGACCTGGGCCGACGGCTTGCCATAGTCTTTGACGGCATCCCCAGGGGAGAATATGGCTCGCGCATGTCGGAACCTCTCCGATCCAATCGGTCTGCGATGCACGGAGATACCGTGCTGCCGTTCTTGGCTTCCTGGCGTTCGTAGGTTGCTTCGGTCTGTAGTTAATTGCCATTGCTTGGCTTGTCCGAAGAGTGCCGCATTTTTCGGACTCACTTGCCGGTGTCCGAAAAATGTAGCATATTTCGGACATGACGGATCCAAATCAAGATACAGATCTGCGTTCCAAACTGCTTGCTCGGGTTGCGTCTCAGCCCGACGAGGTCTGGACGCCTGCCGATTTCGCCGATCTCGGCGGGCGTGCCGCCATAGACAAAACCCTGCAGCGGCTCGCCGCCGCCGGCGAGCTTCGCCGTATTGATCGCGGTCTCTATGATCGTCCGCGCAAAAACTCCCTGACGGGACGGCCCACCGTTCCTGACTATCGGGCCGTGATCCGTGCTGTCACCCGTCGCGAACAGGCGCGGGCCGTTGTCGACGGCATGACCGCCGCAAACGATCTCGGTCTTACCACAGCCGTCCCGGCGCGCATCGAAGTGCTGGTTGATGCACGGCTGAAGCCGATCAAACTCGGCAAGCAGGAAATTCATTTCAAGTTCGCCGCCCCGAGCCGGCTCTACTGGGCCGACCGACCGGCCATGCGCGTCGTCCAGGCCCTGTACTGGATGCAGGACATGCTGTCCCATGACGACGAGCGAGACCGGGTAGGGGATGTGCTGCGCCGTTTGTTCGCTGATCCGAAACACGGAAAAGCGATCCGTGACGACCTTCGCGCCGGCCTTTCAGCCCTGCCGATCTGGATGCAGGAATTCCTGCGCGACCTTGTCACTCCCGTCGATACCAACGAGGCCGAGCAATGAGCACGACCGCCTACAAGCAGGTCGTCGAGACCCCCGCGCGGGACCGGCTCGATCTATTCCTGGCAACCGCTAACCGTCTCGGAGCACCTGTGGGTAATATCGAGAAGGACTTCCGGGTGTGCTGGACCCTGAACGCGCTCTATCATGAGCGGCCTGCCGGAGCACCGCGCCTCCTCTTCAAAGGGGGAACATCGCTGTCGAAGGCTTACGGACTGATCCAACGCTTCTCTGAAGATATCGATATCACCGTTTTCCGCGATGATCTCGACGAACCAGCATCGGTCGAAGAACTCGAAGCCCTCTCGAACAAGAAACGTCGTGCCAGACTGGATGCGATCCTGGACGCGTGCCGCGCGTATATCACCGGCCCGCTTCGAGAGCTTCTTGCCGAGCAACTGGCCGACCTAACCGGTGGTGTAGGGCGCATCGAGATCGACGAGGCCGATCCCGACGGACAGACACTTCTGGTCTGGTATCCGGAGGTTGAGCCGCGCGACGGCGCATATGTGCGCCCAGCCGTTCGAATCGAATCCGGCGCAAAGTCAGCCCTTGATCCTAACCGGCCAGTCACGATCCGCCCCTATATCGCCGACGAGGCGTCATCATTGGATTTGGCAGTAGCTGACGTAACCACTGTCGAGGCAACACGGACCTTCTGGGACAAGGTTGTCATCGCGCATGGCTTGCGCCGCTGGTATGAGCGGCGTGGCGTCCTTCGCCAAGAAGGTCAACGCGTGTCGCGGCACTATTACGATCTTCATTGCCTCCTACACTCAGACGTGGGTCTGGCTGCCCTCGGAGATTTTGATCTCGGTGCAGATTGCGTCCGACATGCGCGGATGTTCTTCAACCGACCTGACATGGACCTCGCCTCGGCCATGCCGGTACATTCGCCATTGAGCCTGTCGACGGCATGGTGGCGGCGCTCAAGGAAGACTACGCCAACACGACCGCAATGATCTTCGGAACGGCGCCTGAATTTGAGGACGTGCTTGCATCCGCAGCAGCGATCGAACATCAATTGAACAAGGTCGCAACCTGATGCGAGAACAAGGACGTAAAACGCCAGAATACAGAGGTGAGAGCTGCGTTGATATTCTGGTGATACGTTCATTGGGAGCAGGACAGACGGAACCATCGGGCGTTGGCAATCCGGAGCGCTAGAATTAGTCCCGTGTCCTGCGTTCTGAGACAAGCTGAGGCAGATGATGGATCAGCTCACCCTCTCCTACGTCTGGAAGCAGAAGCAAATACCTGTTGTGCTGCGCCGTACGGGGCGAGGCGAGCGCATTCGCGTGCGACTACCATTCGCCGACGACAATCGGCACTGGCTTCAGAACGGGCGGCGAACTGCTCCCGAATGGATCGGCGGCACAGAAGCTTACTGGGAGTTGCCGAAATCCTGGTTCAATGACCTCGTCGATCGAGCGCTGGTCAGATATGGCAAGATCTACATCATTCAGCCCTACCGCGAGCAGGAGATCTGCGCGAGAGCATGCCAGGAAGCGCTCGGTCATGAGTGCCAATGTTCATGCATGGGCGCTAACCACGGTGCCGGCAACGACGGAAGCTGGTTCGAAGTCTCCGATACCTTTTCGACACGTTGGGGCGACCGGGAACTGGCCTGCCGTTTGTTGACGGCACGATAGGCAGCTACTGACAAAGATTAAATACAATCTTTGGTCAGTAGCCAGAACACACGGGCTATTAACAGGCCTGGCCCGACAGAGCGCTGGCGATTGCTACGCGCTTTTGAGGCCCTGATAATTCTCAGTTATCGTAACCGAGTTTCGCTGAGCATGATTGGAAGGTGGGCCGAAACCCTCGCCGCGAGCCGTTCGCCTTTGACGAGACCTATCTGTTCAAGCGACCCTCGGAGGTCATTATCAATGTCGTGAGTTAGGAGGGAATCATGACGAAACGAAGCGTCCGGCCCGATCGAAGCGATACTCTGTTCCTCATTGTCGCGCTCCTTGAAGAGCCGGACGAAGGCTTCGATGACCGGCCGCTCCTTCGTGCTTTCGAGAGCTTCGCACGCGAGGATCATGCGCGAGGCCTGGTCGGTCACCGTCAGGGGGTAACAGTAGCGGCTGTCGCCCGTCTTGAACTCGCCCTTGAAATCGGCGCACCACAGATCGTTGGGGCGGGCGGCCTGCGACAGCGGCGTGCCCTCGGCCTTGTTCGCCCTGCGCCTCTTGCGGGCCTGGCTCACAAGGCCGTGCTGGTCGAGCACGGCGTGGACCGTCGACCTGGCCGGAATGCGCACGTCGCCGGCCAGCCTGCGCACCAGCAATTCCCTGATCTTGCGCGCGCCCCAGTGCGGCTTGTCGCGCCTGGTCTCGCGCCGTGTCGCCCGCCAGCCGACGCTTGCCAGCTTCCAGGAATTCCTTCGACCAGGTGTAGTAGAGGCTCTGGGCAATGCCTTCCTTGCGGCACAGCATCGGCGATGCTGTCCTCGCCACGCAGGCCGTCCAGCACGATCCTGATCTTGTCTTCCGATGAAAAGTGCCGCCGTGTCGCCCGGCGGATGTCCTTGACCACATGTTCGGCGGAGCGTTTGCCGCCAGTCGACTTCGTATTCATGTTCGTTCCTTCGTCTGCGACGAGAACCGAACACTCCTTAAATCAAACCCTCATTTCTGGGCCATAGGCGCTGATCCCGGACAGTTCCTCCATTGCCGAACACTCTCTCCACGGCATCAACACCTCCCGCAAAGCGAAAAGTGTTACCCATGTGTCCGGAACGTTCCGTCACCTATGTCTCGGGTCGCTCATTCCAGAACATCGTCGGCGACGACGTGACCTTCAATGATCAGATCAAGAGTGACGGCTGGGCTGCTTTTTCGGGCACTTCCGCAGCAGCCCCGCAAGTTGCCGGCATATGTGCGCTATTGTTGCAGGCAGAACCAAACCTCAAACCACACGAAGTCAAAAGCATTCTACTCAGATCTGCCGATCCGGTTTGGAACGCTGCAACTGGCTCTCCGGAGGAGGGAGCTGCCGCTGGTCTCGCGAATGCATTGCGTGTTTTGCGGGCACTCGGTTGATCAGAATCTTACGCGGCGGAACCCATAATTGCTAGACCTGATTGGATCAGCAGCCTCGTGGAACACTTTGGGCTGGTCGCGCGAAGGCGAGCCTGTACGTACGTTTCACGACGCCGTTTCCCGGGCACAAATCGCTGGTGCGAGTTGATAACGTTGCTCGAATTGCCGTGAGCGGACTCTCGGCCAGCGAGGAAAAAGGTGCTTGTCTCCAATGCATTCCAGCCTCCTGCCTGGACGCGACCCACACTGATTTTTATTGGCATCACACCCTCGGACGCAGTGAATGGTCAAGGCCCGAATTTTGCTGAGCTTTCACAGCGAACGGACAACGCTTTTGTGATTTGCCGTCTGAGCCGCGGGGTATATAAGAACCCCGTCATCGTTGTTGAGTCGACCGGCTTGCGATCAGTTTTACATCTTCTGCTGATATTGGGGATCTTGTTTTCCTCCGTTCTTGGATCTCATGCGGGGAGCGTGAAGGGAAAAGACCAGTCGTCTCTGCCAGCAACTGAACACGCTCATGGAATGGCGGAGAAGACTTATTCCCACTCCCTGTTGGGCGAAAATGGAACGAATTGCCTGAGTTCCAATAGTGCGACAGCCGAAATGGATCACGTGGCAGACTGTTGTATCGCCGCTTGTAATAGTTTCGGCGTACCGGAAAGTGGCTTTTCGTTTGCCTCGCGATTGCGTGTCCCGGTGATCTCGTCTTGGACCGTTAGCGCTGCCGGCGGTATGCAACCCGAAGGCCTTTACAGGCCCCCCGAAGCGTAAGATCGATCCCTGAATTGGCGGGCCTCGCCCGCCGCAGATGATTAGATTCTTCGGGAAATCCCAAAATGTTGAAAAAATTATCGCCGGTGGCTTTGCCACTGGTTCTGGCCGCATGCCAAACCGCGCAAACTGACATCCTTGCAGACATGTCGGCGTTGACCAGTGCCGCCAATCCAACTGTGTCGATACGCAACGTGAGCGCACGTCCGGTCGTGACGGAATACACCCATCGACAACCTGTTGATCCCAAACCGTGGCGTTCGCTGAACCAGGGTCGGGCACCGACTACAGGCGGTGGTTCATGACCGGCGGCGGAAAAATGTTCCTGGCGTGCTTGACCCCGCTTGTCCTTTCCGGGTGCGTTTCGTCGGCCGAGCTGGTAGATCAGACCACGCCGTATAAGAATCCGGTAGCGGGCTTCCAGACTGTTTCCGCGAGAACCGCCTTGGCAACGGGAAAACGCACGGCCTGGGCCCAGTCGCAGGAGGAAAATCGCACGCTTGCAGCTGACGTCCATGCCCTCGTGGACAGAAAGACGATCAGCGCTGATACGGCAGTTCAGGTCGCCCTCTTGAATAATAAGGGCCTGCAGGCGGCCTACGCGGATATCGGCATCAACGCCGCCGACGTCTGGCAGCAAATGCTACCGGAAAATCCGAAAGTTTCGATCGGGATTTTCGGGATCGGCGCGCCAGAGTTGATCCTCTTCAGGGCGCTTGAAAGCATGGTGGCCACCAATCTTCAGACCATGATGACCCGCGAACGGCGTGTGGATCTTGCAAGAACCCGTTTCGAACAGACCCAGCTCAAGGCAGTCGAAGATTCACTTCGTCTGGCTGTCGATACGCGAAGGGCTTGGATCAGGGCGGTTTCAGCTTTCGAAACGGTTGCCTATCTCAAGCAGGGCCAGATCGCAGCGGACGCGGCCTCGGAACTCGCCAAGAAGCTTGGCGAGTCTGGCGCATTGCCAAAGGCGGGACAGGCGCGTGAGCACGCATTCTACGCGGAATTGACCGGACAACTGGCCGAAGCACGACTCAACGCTGAACTCGCGAAGGAAGAGCTGACCCGGCTCATGGGATTGTGGGGGGCAGAAGTCGACTATTTCGTGCCCGACAGACTTCCGCAATTGCCGCAAGACCTGAAAACCGGTTCTGCCATTGAAGCGGAGGCACTTCGAAATCGAGTTGATTTGCAAATCGCGCGCCTGGAATTGCAACTGGCGGCCAAGGCTTTCGGCTGACAGAGGCTACTCGGTATGTGACGGACCTTGAACTCTTTACCGGCATAGAAGCCGAACAGGAAATCGAGACAGAGTATGAGCTGGTCTCGGGCGACCTGGAGGAATCCAAGTCCCGAAAAGTTGTGGTCACACCGCAACTCGAAGTCGAGTTCGCCATCCCGATTTACGACACCGGCAAAGCCCGCCTCCGAAAAGCCGAACTCACCTATTTGCGGGGCGCGAACTTGCTTGCCGAAAAGGCGGTCAACATTCGTTCGGAAGCGCGGTCGGCCTTCAAGAACTATCGCGCGCGTCATGAAATCGGACGTCACTACAGGCGCAACGTCCTACCCCTTCGCGAGAAGATCGAAGAGGAGAGCCTGCTCACCTATAACGGGATGATCACCAACACGTTTGAATTGCTCGCCGATACCCGGGCCAAGATCAGCACACTGTTAATGTCAGTTAACGCCAAACGCGACTTCTGGTTGGCGGATGCAGACCTGAACGCAGCGATTTACGGGCCTGGTTTCGGAGGTCGAGGTAGCAGTGAAACCGCGCCCGCCATGACTGAGGCCGGCGGTAGCCGCATTGACCGGAAAGGACAAGATCATGATGAACAGACGACAAATGCTCGGCATGGGTGCTGCAGGTGCGGCTCTCGTTTCAGCGCAGGCCTGGGCCAAGACATCGAACATGGGACTGCCGGAAGCTGCGGTGATGAATACGGCTGCAACGCAGAATCCGCTCAGTCCTACCGCAGGCCCGGACTACAATCCTGTGGTCACATTGAACAGCTGGACGCTGCCTTTCCGCATGAACAAAGGCGTGAAGGAATTCCATCTCGTTGCCGAGCCGGTGGAACGTGAAATGGCGGAAGGTATGACGGCCTATCTCTGGGGCTATAACGGCCAGTCACCGGGACCGACCATCGAGGCAGTGGAAGGCGATCGCGTTCGCATTTTTGTAACGAACAAGTTGCCGGAGCACACAACCATCCACTGGCACGGTCAAATCCTGCCGTCAGGCATGGACGGGGTAGGCGGTCTTTCACAGGAACATATCAAGCCGGGAAAAACCTTCGTCTATGAGTTCGAGCTGAAAAAGTCCGGCACTTTCATGTACCACCCGCACTCTGATGAGATGGTCCAGATGGCCATGGGTATGATGGGTTTTTTCGTGGTTCATCCCAAGGATCCCCAGTTCATGCGGGTGGATCGAGATTTCTGCTTCCTGCTCAACGCATTCGACATCGATCCCGGCTCCTATGTGCCGAAGATCATGACAATGACCGACTTCAATCTGTGGTGCTGGAACAGTCGGGTATTTCCGGGCATCGATCCCCTGGTGGTGGCGCAGAACGACCGTGTGCGTGTCCGGGTCGGCAACCTCACTATGACGAACCATCCGATCCACATGCATGGATATGACTTTGAAGTGACCTGCACGGATGGCGGTTGGGTGCGGCCGGAAGCGCGCTGGCCGGAAGTGTCAATCGATATTCCGGTTGGAGCCATGCGGGCCTACGAATTCGATGCCGTGCATGAGGGAGACTGGGCAATTCATTGCCACAAATCTCACCACACCATGAATGCAATGGGACACGATGTGCCGACCTTCATTGGCGTGGACAAGTCGCAGGTCACAAGACAAATCCGGCGGTTGCAGCCGGAATATATGCCGATGGGAACCGCGGGCATGGCCGACATGGGCGAGATGTCCATGGAAATTCCAGAGAACACAGTCCCGATGATGACCGGGTGGGGGCCACACGGCCCTATTGAGATGGGTGGCATGTTCTCGGTTGTCAAAGTGCGCGAAGGCATTTCCGCCGGCGATTACGCCGATCCTGGTTGGTATGAAAACCCTCCGGGCACTCAGGCTTATGAGTGGACCGGAGAGCTTCCCGAATTTGCGACCAACGTGAATTCTTCGACGCAGGTGCCCCCTGTGCCGGAGGGCGTTACTGGCGGGCATGGTGCTCACCAGATGAAAAAGGGCTGAACAGATAACTCAGCCAGGTTGGAGAAGACTGAAATGAGATTGGCACTATTGGCATGCGCAATAGCGCTCAACAGCACCGCAGCCTTGGCAGGTGGCACCCATTCGGGCGGTCACGGGCAAGTTGCGATGACTGTCGGGGAAGCTGGCAAAGCAACCGAGGTGAACCGCACCATCGAAATTGCGATGGTCGAGAAAGACGATGGCTCCATGGTCTTCGAACCGGCATCGCTGTCCGTCAAGGAAGGTGAAACCATAAAGTTCGTCGTGAAAAACGCCGGAGAAATCGAACACGAATTTGTACTCGATCATCATGAAAAGATGATGGAGCACAAGGCCTTGATGGAGAAGTTCCCTGAGATGGAGCACGACGATCCAAATGCCATTCGCTTGGCCGAGAAAGGTGATGGCGAGGTCATCTGGAAATTCACGAACGCAGGCGAGTTCGAATTCGGATGCCTTGTTCCCGGACACTACGAAGCCGGGATGAAAGGCGCCATCACGGTCGCCGCACACTGACTCTCCAATTAACAGCACACAAACGACTAAGGAACAGACCCATGAAAAAACTCGTTATCGCATTCACCGTCGCTTGCATCGCGTTGGTCGCCAATGCCGCCATGGCGACCGAATACACCAAGGGCACCGTTAAGAAGCTCGACATGAAGAGCAAGAAAATTACGATCATCCACGAGGAACTGAAGGATCTCGATATGCCAGCGATGACCATGGTTTTCTATCCAGCCGATGAAGCGATGCTCGCGAATTTGAAGGAGGGGCAATCGATTGAATTTGTCGCGGACCGTATCAATGGCAAGTTGATGGTAGTCGAGTTGAAATAATCGCATACCGCGATCGTGGGTTCGCCGGGCGCATGCGAAGCGTTCGGCGAACTGCTAAGGAAGCTGGATGGCTGGTAGAGATGTTTTCAAGAAGGCCAGACCTGTCATCATCCTGACAAGTCGCCTGCTGGGGTTGCTGCCTCGATTCATATTCGCGGCGACATGGCCGGTGCTCGAACTTGTACCTTGGAAGTTCGGCATCGCTCTTCGATATCTGTGGGCAAAACGTCTGGCAAAAACTTGCGGGGACAATGTGGTGTTCGAAACCGGTGTGCGTGTGACCTTTTGGGAGCAGATCGAGCTTGGCGAGAACGTTTCGATCTTCGAGACCTGCTATCTCGACGGAAAAGGTGGGATAAGGATAGGCGATGATGTCTCCATCGCTCACCAGTGTTCTCTCATCAGTTTCGATTTCGATCTTGCGGCGGGTCCGGGTGCGATGAAATACTGTCCCATGCGCCGCGAGAAGATTGTTATCGGCAATGACAGCATGATCTTTTCTGGTGTTCGTATCTTCGCCGGCGCTGAACTTGCGCCTCGTACGGTCATTGGTGCCAATTCGGTCGTACGGAAAGGGAACTATGAGCCAGGACTCTATGCCGGTGCGCCGGCCGTGCTCAAAAAAGCTTTGCCAGCTCGAAGGGATCGATTGCCCGATCCAAAATCGGGTTAAATCCAGCCGAATTGACTGTCATCGGTGCTGGTGATCCGGCATTGTACGTTCGATGAGCCACGCGAAACAGAGGCTGATCGCCGCCCAGAGTGTCGCATGGACCGCGAGATTGGACGCCCGGAAGGTCCACAGAACCGTGGACGGGAAGCCTGAGGACATATCGCCGGTCGATGGCGCAAGGACGAAGGCCAAAGCCATCAATAGCGCATAGAGTACGCCACCGCGGAGCCACTTGGCTCGAGTGGTTTTTGCGCCGCGCACCATCGCAATGGCACCTGTTATGGAACCGATCGAAAACAGCATGAAAATGAAATAAAGCGCAGTGCGGGCCCCAATCGTTTCAGGATTACCGATAGCCGGCGGATTGCCGGGGTATTTTAGCATTGGCAACAGTGCGACTGATACAAATCCGAGAGATCCCAATACCGCAATGGTTTGCCTTGGCGATTGGACAGTCAGGCGGCCTTGAGCAACAGCGAAAACGATCGAAAAGAGCCCGCCCAGTGCGGCGCCAAACAAGGCTAGCCCAATAAACAATCCTGAACTTTTCTGTGCCGCGCGTGAAATGTCTGTATTCTGACCAACACTCGTTGCCATGTCCAAGTGATGATTGGTAGATGCTTGTTCCTCCAAAGCGATTGCAGCTTCAATTGAAGGCTCACCGGTAAGTGTTGCTACGACAAACGCAAGCACGGCTGCGAACAGACCGGCGAGCAAGCCGAGTGTAATGTAGCGTGCCATATCTCGCGCCCCTAGTGACAGGGGAAGCCTAGGAGATGTCGGGCGTCATGCACGAACTCATGCACGTTCGTGCCGTCAAAGACCGCAATGCCTCCTTGCTCGGAGCTGACAAAATAGATTGCGATCAAGGAGAGCAGCCCTGCCACGGTCGCCCATGGCAAGATATCTTTCAGCGGAATCACGGACAGCTGAGATTGTACAGATGATGTGTGGGACATATGCTTTTACCTCTGGATTGCGCGTCCATTCGGATAGGGGAACAGCAATCGAGGTCTGACTTCCGCCGATGGCGGTTACAGTGGCGCGACCGTGCCGGATTCTCACCGGCTTCCACGGATCGCTGTTCAAAGTGAGTAAACGACATCGTTGAAAATCTGTAAAGCAAGAATTCTGAACCGCCGCGTGAAAACATAGCAAATGCTCCGACTGATCATGATCGCCGCGCCCCTCTCGGCTGGTGTCAGATTTTCAACATCTGGTTCCTTGAGAAAGGGCGACATTGTTCGCGCAAAGAAGTTGTCCCTCTCGCTTCCACGCTGTGCAAGTTCCTTCATGGCGCCTTCGCATTCAGCGAAGGAGCTTGCTGCGGCATTGTCCCTGACTGCGTCAACCGAGCCGGCCTTGGCCGAAGCCGATTATGGCGCATGGACCGGGAAGACCCTGGATCACATCTTGAGAGAAGACCCCAGTGGAATAGCGCGCTGGATGAGCGATCCAGAGGCGTGTCCTGGAGGGGGTACATCGCTGGCGAAGCTCTGCGATTCCGTCGGCCATTGGATGGAGAGGCTCGTGACCGGTTCATCGGGTACGATAATTGCCGTCAGTCACGTCGGACCGGCGAGGGCGGCCATTGTCAATGCAATCGGCGGCACTCCGTCTATCGGACTTCGCATAGACGTTACTCCGCTCAAACCCGTATTGCTAACGCATGATACTAACAGATGGGCTTGGCGCTCCGCGGGTCCGGAGACCTGAACAATGCAGACCAAACCAATTCAGAGGCGGAAGACATAAGCTGTGAAAATTCAAATCTTTGCTTACGGGGTAGCGGCAAGCCTACAAGCGACAAGCACAATTGCCCGTCGAGGTTCTGACGGGGCTTGACAATCTACCGGTATACTAGACTCTGTACCGGCCTCTGCCGAGTTTTCTAAGCCGTCCATCCTTTACCAACTGGGCAAGGGATCGGTTCGTGGCCTCGGGCGTGAGATGGACTTGCGCAGCCAGCTCCCGGATCGTGCCGGTGTGCAATCCCTCCGTCAGGCCCGCAAATACACGCTCCTTTGCGGATGTTATTGCAACCAGCTCCAGACGTGTGCGAAGCGAAATAATCTGATGGCAAAGATGCGCAATGAAGTCCTGGGCGAAGCCCTGATCCTTGCGTATAGCATTTCTTATCACAGCCGAAGGCAACAGCACCAACTCAGTTTCCTCGCCCGCTTTGCAGTCGCAATGATAGTGATCGGTAAAAGGCGCAGCTCGGCAAGGGTCTCACCTGATCGCGCTGTGTGCACGATCACCTCTTCACCGTCGCTCGTATGCCGCAGCAGGACAAGAGCGCCGGAAAGCACATAGACGAGATACCGGGTCGCATCTGACCTGCTCCCCTGAATGTACCCATTCATAGGCTAGCCCTGTTCACGTTGTGGCCCGTTTTGGACCGGGTTGCAAATTCATTTGGTGTGAGCCCGTCGAGGCTCGTGTGTGGGCGATGCAGATTGTAGTCGATGCGCCATTCCTCGATGATCTCCCGGGCATGCCGGTAGCTGCGGAACAGATGCTCGTTGAGGCATTCGTCCCTTAGGCGTCCATTGAAGCTCTCCACGAAGCCATTTTGCATTGGCTTGCCCGGGGCGATGTAGTGCCATTCGACACCACGATCCTGCTGCCAGGCAAGCATGGCGTTCGATGTGAGCTCGGTGCCATTGTCGCTGACCACCATGCAGGGATAACCGCGTCGTTCTGCGATGGCATCCAGCTCCCGTGCCACACGTTCGCCCGATAGCGAGTTGTCGACGATGGTCGCCAGACACTCGCGGCTGAAGTCGTCGATCACGCACAGGATGCGGAAGCGGCGTCCATCGACAAGTGCATCAGAGACGAAGTCGAGTGACCATCTCTGGTTTGCGTCCTGCGGTATCGCCATCGGTGCCCGCGTGCCCAAAGCCCTCTTTCGGCCGCCTCGCTTGCGAACCGTCAGCCGCTCTTCCTTGTAGATCCGGTATAGACGCTTCCAGTTCACTTCGACCCCCTCACGCTTCAAGAGCAGGTGCAGACGCCGATACCCGAACCGACGACGCTCTGACGACAGCTCTCTCAAGCGCTGACGAAGGCCTGCGTCGTCCGACCGGCTCGACTGATAGCGGTAGACACGCGGCGCAATGCCCGCCAGGGCACAGGCACGGCGCTGCGAGTAACTCTTCTCTTCAATGGCCCAGTTCACGGCATTTCTCCTCGAACCGGGCGTCAGAAGTTTTTTCCGAGCATCTCGCGGAGTGTCGCCACATCCATCATCTGCTCTGCCAAAAGCCTCTTCAGCTTCGCGTTCTCTTCCTCAAGCGCCTTCAGCCGCTTCGCCTCCGACACTTCCATGCCGCCATACTTCTTGCGCCAAGTGTAGAACGTGGCATCGCTGATGCCGTGCTTGCGACACAGATCAGTGGCCGTGATGCCAGCCTGATGCTCTTTCAAAATGCCGATGATCTGTTCTTCTGAAAACCGTGATCGCTTCATTGCCTGTCTCCTTCGTTGAGGAACAGGCTAACCCAAAATCGGGGACATCTCAGGGGAGCAGGTCATCAGGTTTTCGGTCGGTGAGACAAAGCCGAGCGGTACGTTTGAACTGCCGCCGACGCAGGTGCATTTCAGTTCTCGCCGGTCGATGTAGACCGCCTTGAAACGGAAACCGCGCTTATCGTCCCTATGAACAGGGCGACCCTTCCTTTTCGAGCAGGTGTTTCGACTTGAGACCGTAAGGGCAAACGTGATCTCCCGTCACGATGCGGTAGAGTTTGGCTGGCTTCTCCATTTCGTTCTCCGGTCTTGCCTTGTTTCGCGCCGTTTGCTGCCGCTCACGCAGGACAGTCGGAAAACCCGTCATACCCTGCGGTCAAACCTTGCCGAAGTTCGATGACGAACCTTGCATCTGCACGGAAGCGGCTATTGCCGAGTTTTGAGAGGAATGCGCTCAGTCCATCGATTTGGAACAGACCTTCCTCGCTGCCGGCCTCCAGTTTCACAAGATCACCGTCGATTTTCACGAGACCAGTGCGCGCACCTTCAACATCGCCGACAGCAAAGGATGGCAGGCTCTGTGTCGTGAACCTGAACACGCAGGATGGACCGTTCGCAAAGAGTTGGGAGATATCGTCATCGGTTAGGAAGCCCGCATCCATCGTCTCGACATTGGGGGAAGCGAGAGCTTCGTCGAGACTCACGATCCGAGGCGCCGCTTCCGTCTCGCCGCTGCGGACCTCTCCGTTCTCCTCGATCTGCGAGATCATATAGCGCATCTCTGCGATTTCCTTGTCTTGCCCATAGATGATCTCATCGGCCAGCTTCCGCACCCGGACGTCATCGATCTTGGCTCGACTCGAGGTCATGATGGCGATGGAATGGTGCGGGATCATCGCACGCATGAAGCTGACGTCACCCACGGTGACTTGGCTGCGGACGAGCCAGAGTGATCCGGCGAAGACGAATGCGGCACCGACGAAGATGACCGTGTTGATCGTCTTGTTCGAATACATCGAGAGCATGAAGGCGAGCATGATAATCGCCATTGCAGCGCCCATTAGGATCGCCATATAGGTGCGTGTCTCGCTGAAGAAGACATGGGTGATCAGGAAAGTGTTGAGATACATGAGGCCGAACATGACCAGCGTGGATGTCGCGATCATTCCGGCAAATCGCCAATAGGACATAAGGTGCCTCCGTTTCTTTCCAATACCGGGAGAACGCCCTTCCAGCGCTGGAAGGTTCCCAACGGAAAAATTTCCGCTTGACCTTCTAGTCACTGGAAGCCCAACCATCCCATGCAGCAAGGAGATTTCCATGAGCGACACTGTTCGAGAAAGCGCGAAAGAGAACTGCTGCGGTGGCCATGGTGGCGATCACGACCATGCGGGCCACATTAGGGCGAAAACAAATGGTGGTGACCGTTCCAGCACCGTATCCGTCGATGCGCAGTCGGCTCCGGCCGATTTGAAGATTGCCGCGACCGTGCCTGTCGATGGCGCCGTGAAGGATCCTGTATGTGGAATGACAGTGACGCTTGGAAAGGGCAAGCCCTCGCTCACATACCGCGGGGACGATTATCATTTCTGCAGCCAGAAATGTCATGATCGTTTCGAGGCCGATCCGTATTATTATCTCTCCGGCAACAAGGCGAAAAAGAATCAGTCCGCGCCGAAGAACACACTCTATACCTGTCCAATGGACCCCGAAATCGTGCAGGAAGGCCCCGGCACCTGCCCGATCTGCGGTATGGCACTGGAGCCGATGGACGGTATGTCCGACGGCCCGAACCACGAACTGATCGATTTCACGCGCCGTCTATGGGTCAGTGCCGGCGCAGCCGTCCCTCTTCTAATACTCGCCATGCGCCGATGCTCGGCTTGCCGATCCGTGAATGGCTGGGCGAAAGGCTCGCTCTCTATCTAGAGTTCGCGCTCGCTACACCCGTTGTCATATGGGCTGCGCGTCCGTTTTTCCATCGTGGTTGGACTTCCATAAAGACCTGGAACCTCAATATGTGGACGCTGATCATGATCGGCGTTGGGACAGCCTATCTTTATTCGACCATTGCAACATTTCTCCCCTGGCTGTTTCCTGCGGGCCTTCATATGGCCGGGGGTCACATGCCGGTCTACTTCGAGGCAGCTGTCGTCATCATTGCCTTGGTGTTTGTAGGACAAGTGCTCGAACTGCGCGCGCGAGAGCGCACGGGCGACGCCATCCGAGCGCTGCTTGATCTTGCTCCCAAGACGGCACGTCGGATAACCCCGGACGGGGACGAATACGATGCGCCCCTGGAGAACATTGTGGAGGGCGACCGGTTGCGGGTGCGTCCTGGCGAAGCTGTTCCTGTGGATGCCAATGTGCTCAGCGGCTCTACAAGCGTAGACGAGAGCATGCTGACCGGAGAACCTTTGCCGGTCGAAAAGCGTGAAGGTGACACGGTAACGGGCGGCACGTTGAACAAGAACGGATCGCTGGTCATAGAGGCCGTGAAAGTGGGTGACGAAACTATGCTCGCACGCATCGTCGCCATGGTTTCATCCGCCCAGAGGTCGCGCGCACCCATACAAGGTTTGGCCGACCGGGTTTCCTCCTACTTTGTACCGACGGTCGTAATCGTTGCGCTGCTCGCTTTTCTCATCTGGATCGTGTTCGGACCGGATCCCGCTTTCGTGTTTGCGATCGTGTCTGCGGTATCGGTATTGATTATCGCCTGCCCATGCGCGTTAGGTCTTGCTACGCCTATGTCGATCATGACGGCAACGGGACGCGGAGCCCAAGCCGGTGTCCTGGTCAAGGATGCTGAAGCGCTCGAGCGCATGGCGAAAGTTGACACGATCGTCGTGGACAAGACGGGAACATTGACCGAAGGCAAGCCGCGGCTCACCGACGTGATCACTGTCGAGGCGTTCGATGAGCGCGAACTGCTCGGTTTGCTCCGGGGGCTTGAGGCCGGTTCGGAACACCCGCTGGCCGAGGCGATTGTCGACGGCATCGCAGAACGCGGAATCGAGGCCAATCCTGTGACCGATTTCAGCGCGGTAACGGGGAAGGGCGTCCAGGGGAAATCGGGCAAAAGGACCATCGCTTTCGGCAATGCAGCTATGATGGACCTGTCCAGCGTTGACCACCAAGCGCTTGATGACACTGCCGACGAACTTCGGTCTGAAGGCAAGACGGCCATGTTCGCTGCAATCGATGGACAGCTGGCCGGCCTGATCGCGGTGTCCGATCCGATCAAAGCCAACACAAAAGCGGCGATCGATGCGCTTCATGAAGCGGGCCTGACCATCATCATGGCGACCGGTGACAACGAGCGGACCGCAAGAGCTGTGGCGGATAAACTTGGCATCGACCAGGTGCGGGCAGGCGTTTTACCGGAGGACAAGAAGGCTCTGGTTGATGAACTCCATCGAAATGGCCGCAAGGTGGCAATGGCGGGTGATGGCGTCAACGATGCGCCGGCGCTGGCTTCGGCCGAAGTCGGGATTGCGATGGGGACGGGCGCCGACGTTGCCGTCGAAAGCGCCGGCATCACCCTGTTGAAAGGCGATCTGGGTGGTATCGTCCGCGCGCGCAAGCTTTCACAGGCGACGTTGCGGAATATCAAGCAGAACCTGTTCTTCGCCTTTGCCTATAATGCCGCGGGCGTACCGGTTGCTGCCGGTATCCTTTATCCCGTTACCG
Organism: Nitratireductor aquibiodomus NL21 = JCM 21793; assembly: GCF_000615975.1. Taxonomy (GTDB): domain Bacteria; phylum Pseudomonadota; class Alphaproteobacteria; order Rhizobiales; family Rhizobiaceae; genus Nitratireductor; species Nitratireductor aquibiodomus. The sequence goes on from NZ_BAMP01000021.1 coordinate 20,560, forward strand.
GTACTTTACTCTCCCCGATGATCGCGGCGGCAGCCATGAGCCTGTCTTCGGTTTCGGTGATTTCAAATGCATTGAGGCTGCGCCGTGTCGATCTCGATGCTTGACCTTCCACTTACTGGAACGTGTAGCTGTACCGGATGACGGAATTGTCATGATCGGAATCGATACGCCTTTTGACCATGCAAACCTTGAGGTCGTGACGGCATTCGGAACCGTGTCGCAGACACGTGGACAGTGGAGAAGCGTGGAGCGCCACACACAGGAGTTTTCGACAACGAGAATGAGGTGGCGAAGGGAGACAAGAAAATGAATATCGGGGAGGTGGCACAGGCGACCGGACTGCCTGCCAAGACCATCCGCTACTACGAGGATATCAGCCTTGTAACGCCCGCAAGGCACGCAATGGCTATCGCGACTACGCGGACGCGGATGTTCACCGTCTGGCCTTCATCCAGCGCGCGCGCAGTCTCGGTTTTTCCATCGATGAATGTCGGCAGCTTCTCTCACTCTATAACGACAAGGATCGCGCAAGCGCGGACGTCAAAGAGCTTGCTCTGGGAAAAATCGAAGAGGTGAATCGAAAGATTGGCGAGCTTCGCGCGTTGCGCGCGACATTGGAAGCACTTGCCGATCATTGTCATGGTGATTCGAGGCCCGACTGTCCCATTTTGGAGGAAATTGCCGGGGGTCTTGCGCAATGAATCCAAAATACTTTGTGTTGGCGTTTTTCGCCTTCGGGCTCGCCGTCTTTGCCTACAACTCCTTCGCGCCACGACCGCAGGATCCGCACACGATTCAAACAACATCCGGTAAAGCAGGTGCACCTCTTGCCAACGTCGATGTGCCGGAACTTTCGGGTCTCGTGGCTGAAGGAAGGACCGCGTTCGAAGCGAACTGCGCGTCATGCCACGGTGTCAATGCGGCGGGGCAGGACGGAATAGCTCCGCCCCTCGTTCACAGGATCTATGAGCCGAACCACCATGCGATGCCGCTTTTCAGCTTGCGGCAAAAAACGGAGTGCGCGCCATCACTGGCGTTTTGGGAACATGCCGCCGGTACCGGGTGTCAGCGAACAAGACGTTGACAAGATTATCGCCTACGTCCGAGCCTTGCAAAAGGCGAACGGAATATTCTGATGAGGGGATATGACATCGAGGGCAAGATTGTGTGGATGAAGTGGCCGGTCACTGTACTGGCCGTCTTCATGCTTGTCCTTGCCGGCGGCAGGTTCACGCATTTTGATATGATGCCGCATGAACACGCCGGGCCGATCCAGGCCGTTCTCGCCGACGGCTCACATGATCACACGGAGCGGACTTCGCAAAACCAGTCGGACGGGACGCGCGCAATGCATTGTGGTGCGCCTATCCTTCTGCCGGTCGAGTCCGTCGAAATCAAAAGCCGCTGTCGCACGGAATTGCATGGACCGGCAGGTGCCGCGAACTATGCGGGCATCACACTCGGTTTCGACCCGCCACCTCCGCGGATCCTCTTCTGACGAAACAGCCAGCATTCCTGGCCATCGAAGAGATCATTCAGGAGAGAAATCGTGATAACAAGAATTGCAGCTGCCGCGGCAGCATTCATCATCCTTGCAGGTGGCGTCGCGGCTTATGCCCATGGCGGCGCCACCGGAATATACAAGCAGCGCATGGATGCCATGATGGACATGAGCAAGGTCGTCAAATCCCTTTCGGCGATGATGCGCGGCGAGGTCGATTACGATGCCGCGTCGGTGCAGGCGGGGGCGCTGATCATCAAATCCCACGCCGGCAAAGCCATGACCTCGCTGTTTCCGGAAGGAACGACCGAGGCACCTTCCGAAGCCCGGGCAGAAATCTGGACTGACTGGGAGGCCTTTGAAGCACTGGCCAGTCAGTTGGAAACCTATGCAACCGGGCTGGAAAGCGCCGCTGACAACGGTCTTGCCATGTCTGGCGACGCGCAAGGCTCGATGATGGACAACAACAACTCCATGATGACGGGCAACCAGAACGGCATGATGGGTGGCGGATCGGGTATGATGGGTACTACACAACCGATGATGACCGCCGAGCAATTGGCAACCATGCCCGCCGACAGCGTCTTCAACATGGTGGCCCAGACGTGTTCTTCCTGCCATACCAAATTCCGGCTGGAGAAGAAGTAACACATGAAAACGTTGCTCCTCCTGGGAGCCGCTGCGCTGGCATTGGCCGGCGTGGCGGTTACCGGCCTATATTGGTGGCCTATCGGAAAAACCGTCTCCTTGAACGCAGAACTGGGTAACGCGAACCGTGGTGCCTATCTGGCGCGCATGGCCGGGTGCATAGCCTGTCACACAGATGCCGAGAACGGCGGCGCTCCGCTTGCTGGCGGCCTGGCATTGCCGACCCAGTTCGGCACCTTCCACTCGCCCAACCTCACGACAGACACGACCTACGGGATAGGTGCGTGGTCGGTTGAAGACTTCGCCAAGGCGGTCCGGCAGGGCGTTTCCCGGGAAGGCAAGCCTTACTATCCGGCATTTCCCTACCCGTTTTATTCCCGGCTGACAGACCAGGACATCGCCGATCTCTGGGCGGCTTTCCAGACCGTCCCGCCGGTGGAGGAGCCATCAAAACCACAGGAGATGGCGGTCCCCTTCAACTTCCGCGAGGGTCTGAAGCTTTGGCGCGCCGCATTCGTGGAAAACAAGACATTCGAACCTGATCCGGCGAGATCGGATGCATGGAACCGCGGCAAATATATCGTTGAAGGGCCAGCGCATTGCGGTGCCTGCCACACGCCACGGAACTTCGCGGGTGCCCGACAGGCGGAATTGCGCCTGCATGGATCAGACAGTCTGCCCGATGGCGGTAAGTCCCCTTCGATCAGGAGGGATGTGCTGAAGGAAAAGGGCTGGACTGTGTCCAATCTGGCTTATGCGCTGAAAACAGGCATCCAACCGGACGGCGACGCTTTTGGTGGTTCGATGGGGGAAGTGGTGCGTGACGGAACTTCCTTTCTCAGTCAGGACGATCTGACGGCAATCGCAACCTTTCTGCTGGAGCGGGAGAATGATTGACAGACGCAATTTCCTGGCGGGAACCGGGGTGCTCGTGTCAGCAGGCGTCCTGCCCGGTCTTGCTGTGGCAAAGGCGGGTGCGCAGGAGTTTGATCTGATCGCCGGACCGGTCCAGCAAGCACTTTACGAGCAGCAGCCCTCAGATCTCTGGGCCTATAACGACATTGTACCCGGTCCTGAAATCCGGGTCCGAAAGGGCGAGCGGATACGCGTCAACTTTCGCAACAATCTTGAGGAGCCCACGTCCATCCACTGGCACGGGATCCGCATCGAAAATGCGATGGATGGGGTGTCCGGCTTGACCCAGGAACCCGTGCAGCCCGGAGACAGTTTCGTCTATGAATTCGAGCTGCCGGATTCCGGTACATATTGGTATCACGCGCACAACAAGAGTTGGAATGAGGTCGGGCGTGGCTTGTATGGCCCGTTGATCGTGGAGGAGCGAACCTCCACCTTTGATCGCGACCATGACATCACCCTCATCATTGATGACTGGCGCTTGCGCCAGCCTGGCGTTCTGGACACGGACAGCTTTGGCTCCTTGATGGATTGGAGCCACGGAGGGCGTCTCGGTAACTGGCTCCTTGTGAATGGCAAGTCACGTCCGGTCTTGAAGCTGCGCAGTGGCGACGCCTATCGCCTTAGACTGATCAACGCCTCGAACGCACGTGTTCTGGAACTCGATCCCAATCGGTTCGGCGGAAAGGTAATTGCCTATGACGGACAGGCGCTGCCGGAATCCGTCGTTCTGCCTTATTCCCCTCATCTTCTCGGACCGGCGCAACGGATCGACCTTATGGTTGTTCCGGACGCTGATTTCACGATCGAAGAGATTTCGGGCGATAAGCCATTCCCCCTGGTCGACGGGATCGTCGACGGGATATCGCGTACAGCGCAGTCGACGCCTTCAATTCCGGTAAACCTGATACCGGAGCCCGATGTGACGGGCGCCCGGAAAGTGAAGGTCGTTATGGAAGGTGGCGCCATGGGCGGCTTTGTGAACATCACCTACAAGGGCAAGCGCCTTGAAGGCGAAGATTTCCGTAAAACGGGCCAGTCCTGGGCATTCAACGGCATAGCAAACCTGGCGGAGGCTCCGCTTTTCACGGTTCGGCGCGGCGAAACGGTTCTGCTGGAAACGATAAATCAGACAGGCTGGGTACACGCCATGCATGTCCATGGTCATCACTTCCGTGTTCTCAGCCGATCCGGAGCCGACGTCGATAACGGCAAGCCCTGGCGCGACACATTCCTGATTGGACCTGAGCAGACGACGGAGGTTGCCTTCGTCGCTGACAATCCCGGCAAGTGGCTGTATCATTGCCACATGCTGGAACACGCGGCGGCAGGCATGACCACATGGTTCGAAATCAGCTGAGACGATTGTAGAAAATTTACGGAACCGGCGTTACGTTACTGAAATGCTCAGACTTTTGCCATCGTTGATGATACTGGTTCTGGTCCTCGGGGCCATGATGCCGGCTGTGATCCAATCGCATGCCGACATTACATCAACGAAAGTAACCGGTCAGGTTCATGAGGTTCTGGCCGCTGATAAGACGACCGCGATGAAGTGCTGTCAGAAGTCGAAAAGCGGCATGGATAACCGCCAAGGCAATTGTGCGGCCGATTGCCATTATCTTCCCGAATTCACACCGCTGCAAAATTCGCCTGTCTTGGCGTCGGTTGAAATCCCGGCACAGTCCGAGACGCTTCTGGAAGTGATATATTTCCAGATGAGGCCCCCCATCTCGATCTGATCTTACTTCGCCAGCCATCAATGGCGTTCGTCGAGTAATTGGATTTGAGAGGGAAACCATGCTTTCCAAACGTAGCTTCATGCTTGGCGCTTTGTCGTCGGCATTCCTGCCTGCCTCGTTGGCACATGCACACAAACGCGTCTTCAAACTTGATCCGCGGTTCGAACCGCAGACTGTTCGATTCTCCGGTTACCGTCCCGGCACGCTGGTGGTCGATCCAGGCAACCACTTTCTCTACCTGCAGACAAGCCGGACAACAGCAAGGCGATATGGGGTCGGCGTCGGCCGAGCTGGTCTGGCTTTTCGGGGCTCGGCCACCATCGGGCGGAAGGCAAAGTGGCCAAGTTGGACCCCGACCAAGAACATGATCAGGCGTGAGCCGGGCAAATACGCCAGATATGCAAAAGGCGTTCCCGGCGGACCCGGAAATCCGCTTGGTTCACGCGCGCTGTATTTGTACCGCAGTGGCCGTGACACGATGTATCGGATTCACGGCACCACCCAGCCATCTTCGATCGGGCGCTCCGTTTCGAACGGCTGCATCCGGATGATCAATGCGCATGTCGAGGACCTGTATGAAAAGGTTCCGGTGGGCGCAAAGGTGGTCGTGCTGTGATGGCTCAGGACCCGCAAAAACTATCGCCCTATGCACTTTCCTCCGGGGTGCCGAGAATTCGAGCACATGACGTCACGGGCGTTCCCGAACCGCGGAAATTCGGCACCTGGATCATGATCGCATGCTGCATTCCGATGGTCGGCGGCGCCGGACTGCTGCTTTGGGGCATGGGCACTGGCGCAGGTTGGGCTGAACGCCTCGGCGCATTGGCGCCAATCGGCTTTTGCCTTGGGGCGCACCTCGTCATGCACAAGATCATGGGCCGGACCTGTCACGGCCATCAAACACACAAAGGACAAGACCAGAAATGAAAACACTGATCAAAATCGCGGCCGCATCATGGTTGGCCGGCAACCTGCTGACGCTGCATGCACATGCAGGCGAAACCGATGACAAGCATATCACCGTCTTCAAGACACCCTGGTGCGGGTGCTGTCAGGTCTGGGTCGATGCAGTCGAAAACGCCGGCTACACCGTCGAAACAAAGGACATGGAAGACCTCTCCTCGATCAAGAAGCAGGCGGGCGTGCCGGCAAAACTTGAAGCCTGTCATACGGCCGCCATCGGAGGCGATCGAAAATACGTTCTCGAGGGACACGTCCCGCTTGCAGCGATCAGCAAGCTCATGACTGAACAACCGGATATTCGCGGCATTTCCACGCCGGGTATGCCGATGGGCTCTTTGGGCATGGGAGAAGATCCGAAGGCGAAATACGACGTCCTCGCCTTCACCGGCAAAACCGGAGAGACGCCGACCCTGTATTACCAGGCCGGCAAGCAATGAATCGCAGGCAACTCCTGGGTGGGGCAGGCAGCCTGTCGCTGCTTGCCCTTTCCGGCTGTACAACCACCACACCCGAACAGGCGCTCGAGCCGCAACCGGCACCGAGAATTCCAGGCACGTATGCAACCATGTATGGGCCGATGCCCGGAGAGCGTTTTCCGATACCGGCCGTCGATCTGAACAAGGTCCCGGAGAGGTTCTGGCGTCGTCAGGTCGACTATTCGGGGCCTCATGCGGTCGGCACCCTGATTGTCGATACGCAGACGTTTTACCTTCATTTGATCCAGGAGGGCGGCAAGGCGATGCGGTATGGCGTCGGACTCGGCAGAGCGGGATTTTCGTGGTCGGGCCGCGGGGTCATCCAGTGGAAGCAGGCTTGGCCGAAATGGACTCCGCCCGAGGAAATGATCGCGCGGGAGCCGGACCTCGAAAAATGGAGCGCACGCAATGGCGGCATGCCACCGGGGCTCGATAATCCGCTGGGAGCGAGAGCCCTCTACATTTTTCAGGACGGAGAGGACACGCTGTACCGGATTCACGGTTCGCCGGAATACTGGACCATCGGCAGGGCTGTCTCCAGCGGATGTGTTCGATTGATGAACCAGGACATTATCGATCTCTACAGCCGTGTCCCCAGCGGGTCTTCCCTGGTGGTCGTTTAGGTGAAGCCATGTCGATGAGACGATTGAAGATAATTTCCCTTGCCGGTCTGGCATTACTTGCGATCGGCGTCGTCGCCATGATTGGGGTCGGCCCAGGTAATGGGGAAAGCGCGGCTCTCCTTAGGCCGGATGATCAGGAAAAAGTCGCGCTCGGCCAACAGGTCTACACTACCAACTGTGCGTCCTGTCACGGAGCGGAATTGCAGGGCCAGGCAGAGGATTGGCGTTCCCCGGGACCCGACGGCTTGATGCCGCTCCGCCGCACGATGAAACAGGACACACTTGGCATCATCCCGACGAGTTGCTCTTCAAGATCACCAAACTTGGGGTCGCCGAAGCGGCCAATCTGAAGGATTACACATCCGCGATGCCCGCATACGAGGGCATTCTGTCGGATGAGGAGATCGTCGCCGTCTTGTCCTACATCAAGAGCACCTGGCCCGATGAAATCCGCGCCGGCCATGACGAGATGAACAAGCGCTACGCCTTGGAACCGCGGGACACGAGATGAACGCAGGTTGGGCAGAAAATGTTGAAGGGAGACGCTAATGACAACACGGCGCGGACTGCTTGCAGGAGGTGTGGCTTTGGCCGCTGGCGCCGCCGCCTACGGCGTTTTGGGCGCACGGCCGTCCGTGAACCTTGCCAGGGCAACCGGCTTCCCTCGGCTTCAAATGCCGCCATTGCTCGATACTTCCGAATCGGGGCGTTTCGACGTGACCGCACAGTCCGGCACGACCAGTTTCATCGGCGGCAGGGCGACATCGACAATCGGATTCAACCAGCCTTATCTCGGGCCGGTTGTTCGCGTTCAAAAGGGGCCGTTGCAGCCGAAAGTCGCCAACGCCCTGTCATGGCCGGTTAGTTCCCACTGGCATGGACTGCTCGTACCTGGCGAACACGATGGCGGTCCGCATTTGCCGATCGGCCCGGGTTCCAACTGGACGCCTGATATGCAGATCGACCAGCCGCCTTGCACGGCCTTCTTTCACACACACATACACGGGCGAACGGCACAGGATGTCTATGCCGGGTTGGCCGGAGTGATCCACATCGTTGATGGCCACGATGCGGAGCGTGGATTGCCAGAAACCTATGGCACGGACGATCTCACACTGGTCATTCAGGATCGCAGATTTGCCGGTGACGGGCGGCTGGCCTATGCGAATTCGATGATGGACATCATGCATGGCATGACCGGAGACACGATCCTGGTCAACGGCCAGATTGGAACGGCGGCGCATGTACCGAAGGGAATTGTCAGGCTGCGGATTGTTAACGCTTCCAATGCCCGCATTTATTCGCTGCGCCTGAGCGACTCCCGCCCGATGCATCTCATCGCGACCGATGGCGGGTATCTTGCCCGGCCGATCGCACTCGAAACGCTGCGAATGGGTCCCGGTGAGCGTGCTGAGATCGTGGTCGATTTCACGAGCGGGCATGACGTTTCTCTCGTGAGTGACGGTGATCCCAATCAGGGAATGGGCGGCATGATGGGCCGCGCCCGGGGAATGCTCGATGGTTTGACGGGCGCGCGGCGTTTCGAGGTCCTGCCAATCCTTGTCGATGAACGCCTCCCGGTCGCGGTTGACAAAATCCCCGATACGATAGGAGGCAAAGCGCCCTCACTTGCGGATTTTGAAATTGCCAAAACCAGGCGCTTCTCACTCGACATGGGCATGGGAGGAGGCATGATGGGAGGAGGCATGATGGGCGGGTTTGCCATCAACGGAGATCCGTTCGAGATGGCCGTCGTCAACCAACGCGTGCGTCTTGGCGACACCGAAAAATGGGTCGTCAGCACAACCATGCTGGCCCATCCTTTCCACGTCCATGGCGTGTCGTTTCAGGTCGTCCGCGAAAACGGTCGTGATCCGCTGCCCGAAAGCAGTGGGTGGAAGGATACTGTCGTCATTGATGGCGAAACCGAATTGCTGATGCGCTTCACGCAGCCCGCAGGCGATCGAACGCCCTTCATGTATCACTGCCACATTCTCGAGCATGAGGATGGTGGCATGATGGGGCAGTTTACTGTGACCTAGCTCCGAACTGACCTGAGAGGAGGTAAAACCGATGTCAGAAAACCATGCCGGTCATATGCCATCAAGCGGCCGGGCGCTCTCGATTTCCGCGTGGCTGACGGGCGTCTATTTTATCGTGGAGATCGGCATTGGATTGTGGACCGGCTCGGTCGCAGTCATCTCCGACGCCTTTCATACATTCTCCGCGGTCGGAGGCGTTCTGGTTGCAATCATCGCTGCCCGCATCGCGAAAAGGCCGGCGGACGAACAAAAGTCCTTCGGCTGGTTGCGCGCCGAAATCATTGGCGCGCTCGTGAATGGCGCATTTCTTCTGATCATGGCCTTGGTTGTGATTGTCATGGGCCTGATGCGGCTCGGAAACCCGATCGATCTCCCCACCGGTTCGATGCTGATTGCAGCGGCGGGAGGCCTCGTTACGGAGTTCATTTCGCTGTATCTTTTGTACCGGCAACAGGGCAGTGATTTGAATGTTCGGGGTGCCTATTGGCACATCATACAGACATTCGTCGGCAGTCTCATAATCATTGTCGCTGCACTGGTGATCCGATTCACCAGCTTCCTCGCAATTGATCCCATGTTGGGGATTATCTTCGGGTTTGTGCTTCTGTGGGCCAGCTGGGGGATACTGCGCGACGCCATTCATCTTCTCATGGAGGGAACGCCTGATGAGATTTCGCTTGCCGAAGCCAAGGCCGCTCTCGCGGTAATTCCGGGTGTGAAGAATGTTCATCACGTCCACGCCTGGGCCCTTACAAGCGGCAAATATGTGTTCTCGGCACATGTCATGGTGGATAAACGCGCCGAAATTGATTCGGACGAGGTCTTGACGATTGCACAAGGAAAGCTCGTGGATGAGTTCGGATTTTACTTTACCACAATCCAGGTGGAGACCCGATGTCATGACGAGGAACGAGCGCGCACAATCGATGCGCTCGTTGATCGGTCGATGGCGACGTGAATGCGATCACTTCATCAGATATTTGACCAGGGCCGCAATCGCCAACAGAACGAGGATGCCGATCAGCAGCATCCCGATGCCACCAAATCCCATCATGCCGCTTCCCAGACTGTTGTCCATCATTGCTCGGTTTCCTTGACCTTGATTCCGACGATCTGTCTTCGCGTGATCCACAAGACAACTGTTGGAACGACCAGCCACTGCAACAGAGGGCTCAGACCTGTTCCAAACGGTGGCACCAGAGGCATCAGCTCCGAATAGGTCCAGCGCAGCGAGACCTGCGTGTAGTAATACTCGAAACCGACTGTCAGGCCGATCCCGATGCCGAGATACATCAGATACTGCCAAGCGGCAGGACGGAGAAACCACTGACGCGTCCGCGCTGCCAGGCCTGTGAGACCGAAAGCAACAAGGGCAAAGCCGACATCACCGAATGTCGCTGACATGCAAAGCTTGATGCCGTCCCAATGGTTCATTTCGATCATCCCGGCATAGGTAGGTGCCTGGACGAACTCCCATACGAAATGGAGGAGAAAAGAGAATACGACGATGTTGAATTCGGGCTGGTACGTGATTGCGCGCATGGAAAGACCCTGGCTTTGGTTTTGCGGAAAAGCCTAAACGCTCCGGTGGGTGGAAGGTCAAATCGCGCTGAACTGCGGCACAATCGGCCCTATTCGTTCATCAACTTCGCCAATCTCCATGATTGTGTGCAGAGTTGCCTGCTCGCTTCCCGCGGTCCCTCCTCTGCATTGTATCCGGCGACCACGAGAAGCGCCCGGGCCGAGTTCGTTGACGTCATTCACCCTTTGTCGACTGACTTTTTGCCAAAATCGGCGAAGATCGTGAACGACCTTGCCCCTTTGGAAAGGTTCGATTTTGCGATGCGCGTCTTGCCGATACGTTGCTGGAGATATGCACAAACGGGCTCAAAGTCCTCTATCGCCAGCATCCTCCAAGGCGCTCCGAAAGATTTCTCAACATTTTTCGAGATGGCGCCATAGCTGAATGTTGTTGCACGCGACCTGTCGGCGCTGGCGAACTGGTTATACCTGCTGATCAGGTACTGGACATACCGACTGGCCTCCTGATCGGCGCCGATCGTTCCAGCTGCCGGTTGGATATGTACCGCTTTGCGTGTCGTTCTCACATTGACGGTGTGGGCCTGAACCGCTCCAGGACTGTCGACAATGACATTGCCGCTGTCATTGTTAACGGTGACGCGCCTTAGGTCGCCGAGCAGGATCTTTGCGAAGAAGGCGTCTATCGCCTGTTCGGGCCTACCCATTTCCTTTTCCCGAATTTTCTTGAGTTCTTCCAACGCCTCTGCCGAAAATGCCTCTGGTTGCGAGTCGACAATTCGGTGGTGACGTCGGCACAGCAGGATCAGGTTGTCGAATCCGTGGCGATCTTCCTCGGTTTGGGTGCTGTCAAATCGAGGTCCGCCTGCTTTCTGCGCATGAATGTGACAGATCTCGCCGGTGATCGTGCCGGCGCTTTCCACGATGGGAAGGGAACAACCTGGAAACGCACAAAGATTGCCCGATAGGGCGAACAGCCTCTTGATTGTTTTTTCTGTCGGCCCCAAAAACGCACACTCCTGTTGTCCTAGATCTCTGCCGCTTCGGACAAGCCTTGCCGACCGGCTCGCTTGAGTTTGTTCCATGCTAGTCCGGAATCCTGATCTTACTCGGTCGACGCGTGATGCAAAACTCCGTTCGGATCTATCCAATCCGGCGCCCTCATCATTTGGCGACTTGATGGCACGCGTCTTCGGCAAGCGGGAATGGGATTAAACCTCGGTCAGCATCAGGTCCGCGTCGCAGGACCCATCTCGTGAAACCGGCCTGGTCGGTGTCCCGCGCGTTTGTTGGCGCTTGCCGCTTGACCTTTCCTGCGCTGGAAGGCGTAGGCTTTGATATGGCAAGGAGGCGATGCGCATGAGATCAGAGACAGAGCAGATGGAACGGGACATTCTTCGCGTCTATCGTTGTGCCCGCGGGCAGGAACGTCCGGATATTGCCGAATTCATGTTGGCCGCGCTGGAAAAGCTCGATCGAGAACGGGAAGGTTTCCCGCTGACGGAGCGGCCCCTGATGGAAGCCTATCAGGACATCGCCAGTCGCCCTGGCGAACCGAGATGTGCGGCGCAGCGACTTTCCACCTCGAAGTCCGAGCCGCACAGTTAGAAACGCCCGTGTCGTCGATCATCGGAGGCCATTGGCGAGGAGCCAAATACACACGGTTGCAGATCGCCGTTCACTGGTCTGTGGTTCTGTTGCTGATCGGGCAATGGTATACCTCCGAGGCCATACCCCGAACGCATAATCCGCTGCTGCCTCCGTCCGAACCCGACCTGTTCCAGCATGCTGTCCACAATTATGCCGGGCTGCTGATCGGTGCGTTGGTGCTGTTGAGGATCGGGCTTCGAATGTTCCTGCCACAATCGCTGCTGCCGCGACTGGCGAACTGGCGGGACCGCGCCTCGCAGGCAGTCCATTGGGCGCTGTATTTCTCTCTTCTCGGACAGGTTGCTGCCGGGTTTGTAACTTCCTATCTCTGGGCGCCTGCCGCGCGCTTTCATGTACTCTTCTGGAATGTCACGTTGATCCTGGTGGGGCTCCACATCGCCGCAGCCGCTTATCACGCGTTTCGGGGAGACGGTGTGGTCTGGCGCATGATCCCGAGCACCCTCGAACTGCTTATCCGCCCGACTTTACGAAGTGAGGAACGGAACGCAGCTCGCGGTTCCGATGCCTCTCGCACCGGACAATCCGGCACATCCTCCTCGGAGTAGCGCGGGACAGTCGTCACTCCCTTTTCTCCGTTTATGATCTGCGATCTTCACATGCGCGTTCTTGGGGCACGGATAGTCTTCACTTACTGGTACGCTGGCATTGGATTTACGTTTGGGCGTCGCCCTGTGGGCCGGGCTGTTGGCAAGGCTGAAGCCCGTAAGCGGTCTTCCCCCATCCGGGCTGCCATCCCTGACGCCGGGGGCGGCCGGAAGGATTGGAGAGTTGCGAGAGCACCTTGGTGCCGCTCGCGAGCGGCGGCCGGCAAGGGAGGCTTCGCCGCTTCTGGCCCCGAAAACTGCGACCCGGCACAAATGCCGGCTTGCCAGACGCGCCCTTGTCCTGCCTTGCTCTTCGCGGCTCTGTGGGATCCGCCCCGAAAAGATCGGAGGCGGAATCCCGGACAGAGGACCGCGCGAAACGCGGAGAGTAAATGGAAAAAGCAGACCTGGAAGAGCTGAGGGGAAAGGTCGCCTGCGGCGCGGTGCTCGAAACCGCCGGCTTTGCCGTCGACCCCAAGGAAAGCACCCGCCGCGCGGTCAAGTACCGCCGCGGCGAGGAGATCATCATCGTCATCCATGATGGCCAGGGGTGGTTCGATCCCCTGTCCGACGCCAAGGGCGACGTCTTTCGTCTCGTCGAACATCTCGACGGCCTTCCCTTTGCGGCGGCGCTTTACGTCGTCGCCGACCTGGTCGGTTTCGTGCCATCGGAGCCGCAATGGCAGCGGCAATCGCGTGAGCGCATGCCCGACCTCTCGGTTCCCGAGCGCTGGTCGGCACGCCGCAAGCCATGGCCCGGCTCGGCGACCTGGCGCTACCTGCAGGACGCGCGGGCGCTTCCGGACAGCGTTCTGCGCGGGGCCGTCGCCCAGGACCTTCTCCGCGAGGGCCCGCAGGGCAGCATGTGGGCCGCACACCGGAATCCGTCCGGAACAGTGACCGGTTGGGAAGAGCGCGGGCCGGACTGGCGCGGTTTTGCCTCCGGCGGTGCCAAACTGCTCTTTGCACTCGGCGCGGAAACGTCGCTGCGCCTATGCATCGCCGAGGCGGCGATCGACGCCATGAGCCTTGCCGCACTCGAGCAACAGCGTCCTGACACGCGCTATTTGAGCACCGGAGGCGGTTGGTCGCCGGCGAGTTCCGAGGCCTTGCTCGATCTCGCCGTTCGGGCAGACGCCCTTCTGGTCGCGGCCACCGACAACAATGCGCAAGGGGAGAGCTTTGCCGAAAGGCTGGAGGCGCTCGCCACCGATGCCGGTTGCGGTTTCGTGCGGCTGCGGCCGGAGCTGGAGGATTGGAACGAGGATCTCAAGGCAAAAAGAAGAAGGAAGGATGCAAGGGAGGAGGAGAGGGATGGCTGCCGCATGCCCGCCGTCCGCCTCAAGGGTGAAGCTCCGCCCGGCTGACGCCGGCCCTTGACCCGGCCGGACGGAGAGGCGGCCGCAGGGAGGGGTCCGGAAGGCTGAAGAGGATGGTGATGCCGATGAGGGTGCGCCGCGCTCCAGCCCGGGACAGGCCTCAAAGGAGCCCGCCATGACCTCTCCCATCCGCAAGATCTATTTCGGAATCGCCGACCGCCACCAGATGTTCAGATTATTCGACCGCCATGCGCAGCGACCCGATCGCTGGCAGACCGACGGAGCCAAGCTTTGCGCCGGCGAGTGGTTCGAGATCGCGCAAGCCCAGCATGACTACATGCTCGAAATCCTGCCGCCGCTCTGGATGCGCGGCGAGATGTTCGCCATGCGCGAATTCCTGACCGGCAGCATCACCAGCGTCTTCTACATGCTCTCCATCAATGGTGTGACGCGGTTCTTTCATGCCTATTGCGATCTGTCCGATCCGCGCTCGCCCTATGACATGCGCGACGCCATCGTCGAGCGCGAACGGCAGCCGGTCAAGGCGATGACCCGCGAAGAGCGGATCGAGCATATCTGGAGCGCCGCCCACGACAAGTATCGCGGCTATGCCGGCGAGGACTTCCGGCCCGAACATCGCCGCAAGCGCACCGTCATCGTCTACGGCAAGCCGGGCACGCGGTTCGAACTGCTCGAGGCGCTGACCGATCAACAGATCTCCGACAAGCTGCCGGTGCACCTTCGTCACCTCCCGCTGCCAGAAGCCGCGTGAGGTCCGTCATGTTCACATTTCCGATTCTTGCGGTGCGCAAGGTCATCGCGCGCGGCGAAGAAGATGCCGCCGCCAATGGCGGTTTTCGCAATCCCTATTATGGCACCCGCCCGGGAGAGGGCGAGAAGCCGGGATTCTGGCTCGTTGGCGACGAGGGCGTCTACATCATTTCCAATGGCAAGCTCGCCGAGGGCCAGAAACCACTCGTCGTCTATTCGACCGAATGCCATCCGAAGGGCGATACCGACTGGTGGGATTACAAGCGCCGGCACTTCGGCGGCGATGACGGCGTCGAGTTCATCGATGCCGATCTGCTGGTGCCAAGCTTCAACCGCAGCTTCGGGATCACGCATCTCGGCATCCAGCTCACCGAGAACGACATCTCGTTCTCGCTGATCACCCGCTAACCCCTTTTTCAAATCCGCACGTGGCGAACGCTGCCGGGTCTCCCGGCGGCGCGGCTCCGTGCGCCCGCATCACAGGAGACATCACCATGTCAGACCACGATCCCTTCACCCTCGACATATTCGGCCGCTCGGCCTTGTCCTCCGGGCTCGGCCTTGGCGTCACCGCCTTTTCCGAGAGCCCGAAAGCAGAACCAGAGGAAACCGAACCTGCGCCGGTGGCGAATTCATCCGGTTCGCCAGCGCGCGAGGAGTCCGCAAAACGACAGCCGGCCGAAACGCCCGAGCGCGGCAGCAATTTCCATCTTTCCGGAAGCCGAGCTTTGGCAAAGGGCTGGAAGGCCCGCGCCCGTGTCAATCTCGAAGCGATTGCCCTTGCCGCGGCGATCGCGGGGGAGGACCGGCCCGCGACGTCCGAAGAGCAGGCACGCCTCATCCGGTTCACCGGCTTCGGTGCGTCCGATCTTGCCAATGCGATCTTCACCCGGCCCGGCGAGGAGGGATTTCGCAAGGGGTGGGAAGACCTTGGCGAAGAGCTGCAGGCATCCGTGAACGAGGCCGATTACGCCTCGCTAGCCCGCTGCACGCAATATGCGCATTTCACCCCCGAGTTCATCATCCGGGCGATCTGGAAGGGTCTCGAACGGCTCGGCTGGCGCGGCGGCCGTGTGCTCGAACCGGGCATCGGCACGGGGCTTTTTCCGGCCCTGATGCCGGAGGCACTAAGGGATGCGTCTTTCGTCACCGGCGTCGAGCTCGATCCGGTCACCGCGCGCATCGCTCGCCTTCTGCAGCCGGTCGCCCGCATCGTCGAGGGCGATTTCGCGCGCACCGATCTGCCGGCGCATTTCGATCTCGCCATCGGCAATCCGCCGTTTTCCGACCGGACTGTCCGCTCGGATCGTGCCTACCGGTCGATGGGCTTGCGTCTGCATGACTATTTCATCGCCCGGTCCATCGATCTCCTGAAACCCGGCGCGCTGGCCGCCTTCGTCACATCGGCGGGGACGTTGGACAAGGCGGACGCCACGGCCCGCGAGCACATCGCCAAATCCGCCGATCTGATCGCCGCGATCCGGCTGCCCGAAGGCAGCTTTCGCGCCGATGCCGGCACCGATGTCGTCGTCGACATCCTTTTCTTCCGCAAGCGCAAGCCGGGCGAGCCGCAGGGCGACGCAAGCTGGCTGGACCTTGCCGAGGTCGTTCCCGCGAGCGAAGACAGCGACGCCATCCGCGTCAACCGCTGGTTCGCCGACCACCCCGATCATGTCCTTGGCCGCCACGCGACCACATCCGGTCCCTTCGGCCAGACCTACACCTGCCTCGCCGGTGAGGGCGATCTCGAAGCCCACCTGGACGATGCCATTCTCTCTCTTCCGGACGCCCTCTATGACGGCGAGCCCGACGCGATCGATGTCGATCTCGAACTTGGGGCGAGCCTGACGGATATCGTCAGACCCGAGGATGCGCATGTGCGCGAGGGCAGCTTTGTCTTCGATGCCTCGAGGGGCCTCATGCAGGTGCTCGATGGCAAGCCCGCTCCGGTTTCTGTCCGTAAGGGACGGTCGGGCGAAGGGTTTTCGGAGAAACAGATCGCCATCGTCAGGAAACTGATCCCGGTGCGGGACGCGGTGCGGGCGGTCCTCAAGGCCCAGGAGACTGATCAGCATGGCGCGATTGCCAAGTTAAGCTGCGCATCGCCTGGTCGAGCTTCGTCCGCGATTTCGGGCCGATCAATCACACCAGGGTGTCGATCACGGAGAACGATGCGACGGGCGAGACCCGCGAGACGCATCGCCGCCCCAACCTGCAGCCCTTCCTCGACGATCCGGATTGCTGGCTGGTCGCCTCCATCGAGACTTACGACCTCGATACGGACACCGCCAAGACCGGCCCGATTTTCTCCGAACGGGTGATTGCCCCACCGTCGTCGCCGGTGATCACGAGCGCCGCCGACGCTTTGGCCGTCGTCTTGAACGAGCGCGGCCATGTCGATATCGACCATATCGCCGAGATTCTGCATGAAGACCAAGATACCCTCGTCGAGGAGCTGGGTAGTGCGATCTATCGCGATCCGGCTGACGGGACGTGGCAGACATCCGATGCTTATCTCTCCGGCCCAGTCCGCGACAAGCTGGCGGTCGCCGAGGCGGCCGCGGAGCTCGATCCGGCTTTCAACCGCAATGTCGAGGCGCTCGAAGGAGTGCAGCCGGCCGATCTCAGCCCCTCCGAGATCACGGCGCGGCTGGGTGCCCCGTGGATTCCCGCCTCCGATGTCGTCGATTTCGTGAAGGAGACGATGGGCACGGAGATCACGATCCGACACATGCCGGAACTCGCCTCCTGGACGGTCGATGCCCGCATGCTCGCCTATCGCGCCGAGGGCACCTCCGAATGGGGCACCAAGCGCCGGCATGCCGGCGAACTGCTCGCCGATGCCCTCAATAGCCGGATCCCGCAGATCTTCGACACGGTGAAGGACGGGGACAGCGAACGGCGTGTCCTCAATGTCGTCGACACGGAGGCGGCCAAGGAGAAGCTCACCAAGATCAAGACCGCTTTCCAGACATGGGTCTGGTCCGATCCGGATCGCACCGACCGGCTGGCGGGGGTCTACAACGACACCTTCAACAATATCGCGCCCCGATCCTTCAACGGGGACCATCTGAAACTCCCGGGCGCCTCTGGCGCCTTTGTTCTTTATGGCCACCAGAAACGGGGCATCTGGCGGATCATCTCGTCGGGCGCAACCTATCTCGCCCACGCCGTCGGCGCCGGCAAGACCATGACGATGGCGGCCGCGATCATGGAGCAACGCCGGCTCGGCCTGATCTCGAAAGCCATGCTGGTCGTGCCCGGTCATTGCCTGGCGCAGGCCGCCCGCGAGTTCCTGGCGCTTTATCCGACGGCGCGGATCCTCGTTGCCGATGAGACCAACTTCACCAAAGACAGACGCCATCGCTTCCTGTCGCGCGCCGCGACGGCCAATTGGGACGCGATCATCATCACCCACTCGGCCTTCAAGTTCATCGCCGTCCCGGCCGAATTCGAAAGGCAGATGATCGAGGATGAGCTCACGCTCTATGAGGAGCTGCTCACCCGGGTCGAGAGCGACGACCGGGTGTCGCGCAAGCGGCTCGAGCGGCTGAAAGAGGGATTGCGGGACCGGCTCGAGGCGCTCGGTTCGGTCAAGGACGATCTCCTGACGATTTCCGAGATTGGCGTCGACCAGATCATCGTCGACGAGGCGCAGGAGTTCCGAAAACTCTCCTTCGCCACCAACATGTCGACGCTCAAGGGCGTCGATCCGAACGGCTCGCAGCGCGCCTGGGACCTCTAT
Organism: Nitratireductor aquibiodomus NL21 = JCM 21793; assembly: GCF_000615975.1. Classification (GTDB taxonomy): domain Bacteria; phylum Pseudomonadota; class Alphaproteobacteria; order Rhizobiales; family Rhizobiaceae; genus Nitratireductor; species Nitratireductor aquibiodomus. The sequence continues at coordinate 39,099 of NZ_BAMP01000021.1, forward strand.
GTCAAATCGCGTTTCATCGAGACGAAAAACCCGGGCCGGGCGCTTGTGCTGGCCTCCGGAACGCCGATCACCAACACACTCGGCGAGATGTTCTCCGTCCAGCGCTTCCTCGGTCTGGGGGCGCTGAAGGAACGGGGTCTGCACGAATTCGACGCTTGGGCCTCGACCTTCGGCGATGTGGCGACCGAGCTCGAATTGCAGCCCTCGGGCAAATACAAGCCCGTTTCGCGCTTTGCCACCTTCGTCAACGTGCCGGAACTGATCGCCATGTTCCGCTCCTTCGCCGATGTCGTGCTGCCGGAGGACCTGAAGCAATATGTGAAAATCCCCGCCGTCTCGACCGGCAAGCGCCAGATCGTCACCGCCAAGCGACAGACGACTTCAAGCTCTATCAGCAGGTGCTAGAGGCCCGCATCAAGGCTATCGAAAAGCGCGAGGGCCCGGCGCAGCCAGGTGACGATATCCTGCTTTCGGTCATCACGGATGGACGCCATGCGGCGATCGATCTTCGGCTGGTCGATCCCGACAATGACAATGAGCCGGACAACAAGCTCAACAAGCTGATCGAGAACAGCTTCCGCATCTGGCGCGAGACGGGTCAGAACGAATATCTGAGCCGCGACGGAAAACCCTTCGATCTGCCGGGCGCGGCGCAAATGATCTTTTCCGATCTCGGCACGATCAGCGTCGAGAAATCCCGTGGCTTTTCCGCCTATCGCTGGATCCGCGACGAGCTGGTTCGCCTCGGCGTACCGCCTTCGGAAATCGCCTTCATGCAGGACTACAAGAAGACCGAGGCCAAGCATCGGCTCTTTGCCGACGTCAATGCCGGCAAGGTCCGTTTCCTGATCGGGTCGTCGGAGACCATGGGCACCGGCGTCAACGCCCAGCTTCGCCTCAAGGCGCTGCATCATCTGGACGTCCCCTGGCTTCCCTCGCAGATCGAACAGCGCGAGGGCCGCATCGAGCGGCAGGGCAATCAGCACGACGAGATCGACATCTTCGCCTACGCCACCGAAGGCTCGATGGACGCGCAGATGTGGCAGAACAACGAGCGCAAGGCCCGGTTCATCGCCGCGGCCCTTTCCGGCGACACCTCCGTGCGCCGGCTCGAGGATCTGGGCGAGGGCCAGGCCAACCAGTTCGCCATGGCCAAAGCGATCGCTTCCGGCGATCAGCGCCTGATGCAGAAGGCGGGGTTGGAAGCCGACATTGCCCGGCTCGAACGCTTACGCGCGGCGCATCGCGACGATCTCTTCGCCGTTCGCCGCCAGATCCGTAACGCCGAACGCGATATCGAACATGATACGCGGCGGATCGCCGAGATCGGCAAGGACATCGAGCGCCGGAATCCAACGTCAGGCGATGCCTTCACCATGACAACTGCCGGGCAGTCCTTTTCCGACCGCAAGCCCGCCGGTCGCGCCATGATGAAGGAAATCATGACCCTCGTGCATCTGCGGGAGGAGGAGGAGATGACTCTCGGGAAGATCGGCGGCTTCGATCTGATCTTCTCCGGCCAGCGCTTCGGCAACGACGAATTCCAGTACGGTGTCGCACTCGCACGGACCGGCGCGGAGACCGATATCGATCTGGCCCTGACCGTCACCCCGCTCGGCGCCGTCTCGCGCATCGAGCATGTGCTTGCCGGGTTCGAGGACGAGCGGTCGCAATACCGGTTCCGGCTCGATGACGCCAGGCGCCGGTTGGCGTCCTACCAGTCCCGCCAGGGCGGCGAATTCGGCTTCGAGGAGGAGCTTGCCGACAAACGCCGGCAGCTCGATGTCATCGAGGCCGATCTGGCGGATGAGGTTCTGAAGGAGGGGAAGAAGGCGATGGAGGCGGCCTGAGCGCTTCAGGCCCCGTTACCCTCAGCCTGCTGCACGATATGTTCGAGCATATCCCGGATATACACACTCGGATAGACAGCGAAGCGGTCGCCATTGGCATGTGTGACGATTCCGTCGAACCGAAGATGCCGATCATTGTCTTTGTCTTTGATGATGGAGAAGACGGGTGAGCCGCTCAGCCCGTCAGGTTCCACGCTTTCCCTAGTCGACCGATCGTGCTTCACGAAGATCGCCCGGTGTTCGACGTCTAACGGCCGGGGCTCGTCTTCCTCGAGGTCTTGTCGGATCCAGCGCATCGTGAAGTTGGAGAGCTTGCTGTGGTCATCGCCATCGAGCTCAATGATCGCGGATGATGAGGGATAGCCGATCAGAAACGAGTAGTCGGCGGTGATATCCACCGCATCGGACCAGAACATACTCGAGAGATCGAGGTGCTCAGTTTTCGCCGAGCTTCCGCTGTAGTCAAAGAAGGTGAGGTCCTTTAGCGACTGGCGGTCTTCGTCGTCGATGACGGGGCGATGAAGACTGCTGGGCGGAACCGCCAGATTACGGTTTTCGCTATTGACCACCACGCGGAATTGATCGGCCGCAGGCGCGCCCTTCGCTACGTCTGTTTGATGCGCGGTCACGAGCGCAAAATTCCACCCATGAAAAGTCGCAAGAAATGCGGTCCCGAATAGACGAAGTTCCCACACGTCGTCTTCGGTTGCGAACAACGCCGGGCGAACGAAGCGACGCATCGAGTCCGGCGCGGACTTGAACGGCACATAGGTACCGTTGATCCCCACGCTCATTTTTGCCTGGGCCGTCGTCCATGTCGGTATTGCCATCGAACACAAAACTCTCGTGAAAAAATACCCCCGCAGGGAGTGAAGAAAGATCGACGAAAAAAGTGATGTCGGAAAGGGGACCGGTCGCAGACCGGTTGGACCGGTGACGCTGACGCTCAACCGCCGCCTGCGCCATCCCGGCCCGTCGTCCTTCGCAGGGCTTGTGAGCCCCGCTCGTCCGGCCAGGCAGGGACGCTCGGCCGCAGTTGCACCGGTCCGCCCGCTCCGCGGTCCCCGGGGGATGTCTTCGAGAAGAAGACGAGAAAGGGAGCCGGCGGCATGCCGGACCCGCAACCGTGAACAGGAGCTTCCCATGCATATCATCAAGATCGATCCGCGCGCGCTGAAGGACAATCCCGACGACGCCCGCAAGTCCAAATCCACTCCGCAGGGCGATGCGCTGCTCGCCGCGACCATCAAGGCCGTCGGCATCATCCAGCCGCCCGTCGTCTCTCCCGAAGCCGATGGCGGCAATGGCTTCATCATCCAGGCCGGCCATCGCCGCACCAGGGGCGCGATCGCGGCCGAGCTCGAGGAGATCGAGGTCATCGTGACCGATCCCGCCGATGACGGCGGCGCCATGCGTTCCATGGTCGAAAACATCGCCCGCGAACCGCTCAACCCGGTCGATCAGTGGCGCGCGATCGAGCGGCTCGTCGCGCTCGGCTGGACCGAGGAAGGCATCGCCGCGGCGCTGTCGCTTTCGGTGCGCCAGATCAAGAAGCTCCGGCTGCTCGCCAATGTGCTTCCCGCCATGCTGGACCAAATGGCGAAGGGCGACATGCCCGACGAGCGGCAGCTCCGGACCATTGCGGCTGCGTCGATTGCCGAGCAGAAGGAGGTCTGGAAGGCCCACAAGCCGAAGAAGAGCGAGACAACGACCTGGTGGTCGGTCGCCAACGGCCTGTCCAAGACGCGCATGTATGCCCGTGACGCCAGCTTCGACGACGAGCTGGCACAAGCCTACGGAATCGCCTGGGTCGAGGATCTCTTTGCGCCTGCCGACGAAGACAGCCGCTATACGACCGATGTCGAGGCGTTCCTCGGCGCCCAGCAGGAGTGGATGACCAACAATCTGCCCAAGAACGGCATGATCACCGAGTCCAACAATTGGGGTCAGCCGGAATTGCCGAAGAAGGCCGAGCGGGTCTACGGCAAGCCGAAGAAGTCCGATTGCACGGCGATGTATCTCGACCGCGATGGCAAGGTGCAGTCGGTCGTTTACCGGATGCCCGAGCCGAAGGCGGCGAAAGGAAAGGGTGGCGATGGCGGCGCCGTCGCGCCGGCGCAGCGCCCCGATGTCACCCAGAAGGGCCAGGACATGATCGGCGATTTTCGCACGGACGCGCTTCACGAGGCGCTTCAACGCGCGCCGATCGAGGATGACACGCTGATGGCGCTGCTCGTCATCGCCTTTGCCGGTCAGAATGTCCGCGTCGATAGCGGGTCAGGCAATACGGGGTCGTTCCGCAGCCAGATCGCACCCCATGCTGCCAACCTGGTCGACGAGACCGGTAATCTCGCGTTCGACACGGACATGCTGCGCATCGCGGTCCGCTCGGTGCTGATCGAGGTGCTGTCGTGCCGCCGCAACATGTCGAACAGCGGCATCGTCTCGCGGATCGCCGGCGCCGTCGTCGGTGCCGATAGCTTCCTGCCCAACATGGGAACGGAGGACTTCCTCCTTTGCCTCTCGCGCCAGGCGCTCGAGGCGGCATGTGCGGACACATCGGTGCTGCCGCGCAACAAAGTTCGCGATACCCGCGCCGCACTCGTCGAGCATTTCCAGGAGGAGCGCTTCGTCCATGCCTCGGCGCTGTTCGCGCCCGACGCCAACGAACTCGCCGACTGGAAGGCCCACAACGAGATCGTCGAGGACGAAGACGCGGCGGATACCGATGGTTCCGTCGACGAGCCGGATGAGAGCGACATCGACCCGGATGCCGTCTCCGAGGGTTTCCGCGAAGCCGCCGAATAGCGGCCTTCTTCCTTCCGAACGCATATCGTGCCGCCGGCTTCGTCCGGCGGCGCTTTCGTTTCCAATCAACAAAACGAGGAGCACACCATGTCCGCCAAACTCATCTTCGACCACGCACCGATCGGCGCGATCATTGCCTATTCGGATGGCACGCCGCGGCCGCCGGAGCGTTACCGCAGGAAACTTGCCGACTGGAAGAACCGCAACGGGGCCGGGCGGCTGATTTGCAAACGTGCCGCCGTCGAGCGGGGCACGCACACGATCCCCGCTTCCTTCACCCTGCATGAGGGTGATTTCGGTTCGAACGGCATGATCGTCATGCGGGTCCACAAGACCTTCGACGTAACCTCACCACGGGACTTCACGGAGCGCGAGCAGCCGGAACCCGGGTCGGTCCTCGTCATGAGCCGGCCGGGCGACCTCGGGGAGCTCGTCCATCTCGCCGCAAACCGCAGCGAGGCGGAAAACTGGCTCACCCGGCACGGCTATCCCGAAGCGGTGCTGCAGGAGGTCACGGTGCCGGCGCCGGACACCGGGAGGGCGGCGTGAGTGTCTCCGGGGGAATATCCCTGCTCTCCCGGATGGAAGCAGCGCACCGCCAGACGAAGGCGCATCTCGAACGGATCGAACGCCAGATATTGGCGAGGGCTGAACGCATGACGACGACCGCCAAGGCGAAAGCCCGAAGACATCCCCGTGGAGGATCGCGCTGGACACGGTCGGATGAAACCATGTTCAGGGCCTGCGTCGACCAGCTGAGCTTCGAGCGGCGCGGCGAAATCGATGCCCTCAACCGGAAGCTCTCCCGGCAGGAGCGTGCAATTCTCGCCGTCAGGGCAAAGACCATCAGCAACGGACCGACCTCCAAAGCGGATGCGCAAGCCGTATTGTGATGGCAGGAGCATATGCGAACCGGCCACGGTCATTTCCTTCACATTGGGCGCCGGTGGAAAGCCACCCCTTCCGGCCTCCCTTCGGTTCTGGTCGCGGTCGTAAACCGGCTGCCGGGGCCTTCAAGGCCGCTGACGCGCCGCGAGGCGGCCGCACGCACCATCCTCGCCAAACCGGCCCCGCGGGACTGCGCGAGGGCTTGATAAGCCCTGCTGGCCCGCAGGACAGGTTCGCTCGTCCCGGTCCGTGCGGACCCTGAAGCCCCCGTCTTTCCGCCGGTTTCTTTTGCCCGCGCCCGAAGGGAGGGCCGGCAGGGGCCGGCTCGAGCCTTCGGTCAAATCGTGAAGGAAAGGACCTCACATGACCAGCAACGCTCGTTCCTCCCGTCAATCCGGCAAGATCGTCCAGCTCCGCAAGGGCGCTTCCCTCGAAATGGTCCGGCTCGCCTGCCCTGACAGCGCCCAGGCCTCCCTCATCTCCGAAAGCTTCGGTCTTCCCGTCATCGACAGCGACGGCATCCGCGATCTCCACCACAAGATCATCGTCGACACGGCCGACTCCCTGAACGAAGGCCTCGGCGACCGCGCCATGCAGATCCATCTGCAGCGTATCGTCGGTTCCTATGTCGGCTCCGCCCATGGGGCCGGCCAGTTCTATTCCCGGGCGTCTCGGAAGCCCGAGACGCGACCGCGAAGTCTGCCAACGATGCACGCGACGAGGATCTCGACGGCCCAGTCGGGTTCGACAGCAATGCTCAACGCAAGCGAGAGTTCGCAGCCGATATGGGCATTCAGGCCCATGCGCTTCGCTGCGCGGCCGAAGGCGTCGTCACCGCCTACGAAGAAGTTGTCGGCGAAGCGTGGAAGCCCTTCCAACGTCAGGTCGAAAGTCCCGGCCAGACCGTCGACCGAAAGGCGGCCGAACTGCAGATGGCGGCGCTTGGCTGATCCGCTCGGGCGGAGCTTCGGCTCCGCCCTATATCGCCTTTAGATTGGCGACTCTGAGCCGGACATCAGCCCATTTTCATCGGACCAAACATCCCGCTCTCCGCCATCGCCATATAGATTTTCTTCATCGCGAGGGCCGTGTCCTGACCGACGAAAAGTGATGACCTGCTGCCATGGGGCGCGCCCAGCATGTAGGGCCGCATGGTCTCCCAGTTTTCGGCGCGGGACGACCAACGCCATACCGGAAGTTCCTTCTCCAGCATCAGCGGTACGGCCAACTTCTTTGGAATCATATGTCCCGGATCGAGCAACGATTCCCATTCACAACTCACCAGCACCGGCTGCGTATTTGTATTGTAGAAGGGCACGTCCAGGATATCCGCGCTGACCGTAGCGCACGGGTGCGAGGGAAGCTCCTCCACCGACCGGACGACTTCCTCGCCGCTCACATAGGGGCAGGTCAGGAAGGCGTGGGCGAAGTAGATCGTGTGATCAAGCCCCCGGTATCCGCAGCGGTCGCTGGGATATGTTTCTGGATTGCGGTCGTCGTGATTGACCACCAAGGGATGCCAAGTCGGATAGCCTTCCACCACTGGGCCGTGTTCGTCGATGATGTCCAATAACGCCTTTTCGCTTCGTTCGCGCTCTTCCGGCGAGAAGTTTCTCGAAACGAGGTAATTCCTGGCGCGCTCAAATCCGTTGGTTGCCGCTTCGTCTGCTCGAAAAGCCATGATCATAGGTCCTGCAATGTCGCTGTGATGCATCAAATATAGATATTACGCATGAAAATGCAATATCATGCGTGACGTACCAATCGTGTGCAAATATGTGCCTTCTCCGACCTTGGCCCGGACCTAGTCATTCCGCACGGCCGCCGAGAGGGTTTCGCCTATTTGCGCGTCCCAATCTGTGCACCAGGCATCCATCATGGCCGATCCACTCCCGCTCTTTGAGGATGGCATTCCTGGTGCGGCGCGGACTTCCACGATCAACCCGTAAAGGGTCCGCTCGCAAGCGGCGGCCGCTTGGCTTTGGCCTGCGCGGTGATCGCGTCCGCTAAGCCGCACACTGACGGAGCCATCAAGAGCGGGATTGGCCCGCTCCAACGATGGAGCCTTCAGATGCAGCACGATCTTTCCCTCGCCCAGAAACACGCCTGGAACCTGGCCCGCACCCTCATGACCCCGATCGTCCTCTTCAAGTCCGACGACGAATACGGCGTCCTTCCCGCCGACGAAGTCGAAGAGGCCGAGATCGTCATCCTGTTCGAATACGACCCCTATACCGGCGGTCAATCGGTCCACTGACCACCGATCCTCTCACTCCTCAAAGGCGGCGCCTGGCGCCGCCTTTTCCGCTGCGCGGATGCCCCGACCGAGGTCCGTCCCGAGCAAGGTCCGGGCGGAGCCGGCAGCACCGGCAACGGCTTCGCCGTCCTCCTCTTCGTTCCGGCCCTACGCCACCCCGCCGCGCTGCGCACACCGGGATCCGGCTCGGGTGCCGCTCCTGCCTTCAGCTCCGCCGTGATCGGACCTCGTGACGGACCGCGATCGGCGCGGTCCTGGAAATCAGGAGGTTTGAAAATGAAGAGGAAAGAGAAAAACCCGCGGGTCGACATCTATGCGCGGATCACCGAGACGATCGTCGCCGATCTGGAAAACGGCGTCCGGCCCTGGATGAAGCCCTGGAGTGCGGGCGGGCTCGAAGGCCGGATTACACGTCCCCTCCGGCACACCGGCGAGCCATATACCGGCATCAACGTGCTGCTCCTCTGGTCGGAGAGTATCGCGCGGGGTTTCGAGGCACCGCTCTGGATGACCTATCGGCAGGCCGGTCAGATCGGAGCCCAGGTGCGCAAGGGCGAAACTGGCGCGACCGTCGTCTATGCCAGCCGCTTCACCAAGACCGAAACCGACTCACGCGGTGACGAGGTCGAGCGGGATATCCCGTTTCTCAAAACCTACACCGTCTTCAATTGCGATCAGATCGATGGGCTGCCGGATCACTATTATCACCGGCCAGACCGGATCATCGATCCGGTGTCACGGATCGACCATGCCGACCACTTCTTTGAGAACACCGGCGCGGTAATCCGCCATGGCGGCAGCAAAGCCTTCTTCGCTTCCGCGAGCGACCACATCCAGATGCCGCCATTCGAGAGCTTCCGGGATGCGGAATCGTACGTCGCCGTTCTCAGCCATGAGGCCACCCACTGGACAGCGCCAGCACACCGCGTCGGGCGCGATCTTTCCCGCTATCACAAGGATCGCTCCGAACGTGCCCGCGAAGAACTCATTGCCGAGCTCGGGAGCTGCTTCCTATGTGCCGATCTCGGCATCGTGCCGGAACTCGAGCCCCGACCCGATCACGCAAGCTACCTTCACTCATGGTTGCGTGTGCTCAAAGACGACAAGCGGGCGATCTTTCAGGCGGCGGCGCATGCACAGCGGGCGGTCGCCTACCTCCATGGGCTCCAACCAGCCGCAGCAATCGAAGAGCGGGAGGCGGCCTGATGCCCTCCCTTTCGAATGCGACTGCGGAGGGCGACCAGCCCTCCGCAATTCGGCTGCGCGCGCTATCGCTCGGCGCCGGCGTACAGTCGACGACGCTCGCCTGATGGCAGCGCATGGCGCGGTCGGGCCCATGCCGGACTGCGCGATTTTTGCCGATACCGGCTGGGAGCCGAGAGCCGTCTACGAGCATCTCGACTGGCTCATGTCGCCGAACGTGCTACCATTCCCGGTCTTCATCGTCGGGTCCGGCAACATGCGGGACAATCTGCTCGCCGCCGGTCGCGGCGAACGGTGGGCGTCGATCCCCGCATTCGCGCGGTCGGTCGACCGTCGCGGCAATGTCTCCATCGGCATGATCCGCCGCCAATGTACGGGCGATTACAAGATCGAGCCGATCCGCCGCAAGGTCCGCGAGCTGGTCGAGCTCACCCGCAAACGCTCGCCAACCTTCGCGGTCGTCGAGCAATGGATCAGGATTTCCTTCGACGAGGTGATGCGCATGAAGCCGAGCCGCGAGGCCTGGCAGCGCAACCGCTGGCCGCTGATCGAGGAGCGGATGACCCGCCGCGATTGCCTAGTCTGGCTGCGGGATCGCGGCTATCCCGACCCGCCGAAATCGGCCTGCATCGGTTGTCCGTTCCATGACAATTCCCGATGGCGCGCCATGCGCGACCATGACGAGGAGGCCTGGCGCGATGCGATTGATGTCGACCGTGCGATCCGAACCGGGATCCGGGGTATTCGCGGCGAGGTCTATCTGCACCGGTCCGGTGTTCCTCTCGAGGAGGCCGATCTTTCGACGCTGGCCGATCATGGCCAGCTCGATCTCTGGCCAAACGAGTGCGAGGGGATGTGCGGCGTTTGATGTCAGGCCGCTTCGGCGGCGCGTTCTCGCCATCAGAGTTCGGTCCGATGGCCCGGGACGACGGAGCACCTGCGAAACCTGCCTCCCCGCATCACGCCGTGCCAAAGCGGAGCCCCGGCAACAGCCGCACAGCTTGTCAGCGGAAGGCCACATTCGGACGCATGCCTGTTCTCTCTTTTCCGGTCGCACGTTCGGTCACCGGAGATAGATAGATCGTTGGCCGATAGTGCGGGAGATCCCGAACCGGCAATTGGGCCGCCTTAAACCGTGACGAGATCGATCTGCCGATTGTGCGCCTGTAACGGGTGGCGGTGAGCCTGTTCGCCACGTCACGGCCTATTCCTTTTTCCGTCGTCTCTCACGGAGCTCGCCCAACGCGGTCTCGATTTGGCATGTCTGACCGGCAAACGGCTTCGCCTCGCCCGGCTTGTCGCAACGGCGTGCCGGAACTTTCTTCCCCTGGCGGCTGCGCCACCATTCCTCGCGAGACAAGAAAGCCCCGGACCGCCGTCCTCCATTTCATTGCGGTCCCTTCGGGATGCGCGCCGATCGTTACCGGTCTCTTCGACAGCCATCGAGGCCGCGATGGGCGCGGCCCGAAACATCGAAAAGGAATAGGACAATGGCAAACATCGGCACTTTCACCACCACCAAGAACGGCTTCACCGGTCAGATCAACACCCTCGCGCTCAACATCAAGGCCCGCTTCGAGCGCGTCGAGAACCCCTCAGACAATGGCCCGCAGTTCCGCATCTTCTCGGGCAACGTCGAACTGGGCGCCGGCTGGCAGAAGCAGGCCAAGGGAACCGAACGCGACTATGTCTCAGTCAAGCTGGACGACCCGAGCTTCGCGGCTCCGATCTACGCCACCCTGGTCGAGGTGGAAGGCCAGGATGGCATGCAGCTGATCTGGTCGCGCCCGAACACAAACCGCGACTGATCTCCCCGGAAGACAAGGGCCTCGCCGCAAGGCGGGGCCTTTTTCATGTTCACGCTTATCGATCGCATCTAGCGATGCCGTTTGACAAGAAACGCATCACAATAACCGCGGCGGCGCTTGCGGCGCTCCAGCCGGTCGAATGCCAGATCGGCATCATCGGCGGTGTCGAATGTCTCCATCATGGTTTGCCCGCGCGTGCCGATCCTCCCCCAATCGCGAATGAGAGAGGCGCCTCCGAACAGCGTCGGCTGTATCGAAAGGCTGTAGAACCGCCGCATATTCTGTGCAGGGTCCACACGCCTGAGGTGAACGGGACCGGAATTGCTCATGGCCCAGAGTCTCGCTTCCTGTGGAAGCGACGTCCAACGAATTTCTTGAATCGTTGGATACGGATCGATTCATGGAATTGATGCTAGCCCGGGATCGCACCCGTCTTCTTCGCCCGCTCCACAAGCTTCGCATAGGTGGTCCCGTTCCCTGATGGGAAGTGCTTGCACCACGCTGCGAGAAAACGCTTCTCCCGCTCGAAATCCTTCTCTTTATGCAGCAAGACAGCGACCCTCATTGGATAGTGCGGTGCCGGAATTTCCCCAGAGGTAAGATACCGCCTGAACGCATCGGAAACAGTGTCGCACTGCCATCCAAGATCTTGGTCTGCGGTCTTCATGAAGGCGCGGAACGAGCTTTCGTCCTGGTTCAGGAAGTCCGGTCCATTTGACGCTTGGCCATAGGTGATCCCTTCCTCCAGCATTCTGTCTGTCGTTGCTCTTATTGAGTTCCGTTGAAGTCGCTCCTGCTTTTCGGCATCGACCTCCTCCTGCTTCGCGAGTAAGCCGATGACGTCATCAACCTTTCCAGCCAGATCGGGCGACAACTGGCTGTCCGAGACGGGCGGCTTGCGAGCCGGGCGCTGCGCCTGCTTTGCCTTTATCCGTTCGCCGATCTCGTCGGCAAGTCCGGAAAGAACAGCCTCTTGGCGCTCAGACTGAGCAATCATGGCAGCCGACACGCCAGCGCGATGGTACTCGGCGATCTGCCATTTCAGCTGTTTGAGGTGGCTTGACACCTTGGCTTCCGGCTTACGCAAGGCGGTAATGCCAAGCTCGGGGTTCTCCGAAAGAAGCTCCTGTATTTCCTCAATTAGAACTGATCGAGCGCGAATATGGGCCTCCCATTGATCGCGACGATCTTCAGTGCGTGATGCAGAAAGCGACTCATGGACGGTAGGCTCACCGCGGAGATGCGCCAGCGCTTCCTCCTTCGCAGCTACTTCACTGGAATAGACATCGGAGAAATACGGGTCATTCCGGTCATCGACATCGGCAATACAAAACTTCCAACCACGGTCCTGAGGAAAGACGGTGATGCGAATTTGCCCATCGACCATCGTCGGGTTGCCGTTCTCAGAAATCGCCCAGCCTTCTGCACTCGGCCGAGCGTCTCCATCTCTCGTACTCGATTTGCCAAACAGCCATTTGAGAAACGACATGGTCCCCTCCAGTTGCAATCCATTGTCGACAGATTGCGATCTCTGACAAGCAGGGGATCAGAGTATTGGGTTCAGCGGCACAGAAGTTGATCCAATTCTTGCCGTTCGCGACGGGTGACTTCATTCTCTACATCACCGGGGATTGTACTTTGTGGAACCGGTTCTGAGCCACGACCGATTTCATGTCCTCCCGTCGGAACCAGATCGCGCGCCCGCATCGGAGCGGCGGATTGCCCGACGTGAACACGATCTGCTCGTCACCGCGCATGCGCAGCACTTCTTCCGGCAGGATCAGCGGCCGAGCGGCCAACTGCTTTGATCGCGTTCGCGACGATCCCGACATCTGCGATGTCCGGCTCAGCTGGTCGACCTCAACCGTCGTTTTGCCGCATCGCCGCGAGATGTATTCGGCGGTTTCCGGATCGTTGATTGCGGCGAAGGACACCCAGGACGCGCTCTCGAACCATTTCGATGTGGCGTCCCGCCCGCCATAGGTCTCGCGCATCTGCCCGATCGACTGAAACAAGAGGAGCAGGCTGATCCCGTATTTGCGGCCGGCGTCCCGGGCGGTCTCCAGGATGCGCAGGTAGCCAAGACGTGCCACCTCATCGAGGAGGAACAGCGTCCGGCCTTTCGTCTCTCCATTTCGATTGTAGATCGCGTTCAGCAATGCGCCGATGATGGTACGCGCGAGACCCGGATGGGCCTCAAGGGTTTTCAGGTCGAGATTGACGAAGATATCGGTTTTGCCGTTCGCGAGATCGTCGGTCGACAGGCTCGACCCGGACACCAGAGCCGCATAGTTCGGATAGCTCAGCCAGTGGGTTTCCTTGATCGCGTTCGCATAAACGCCGGAGAAGGTTTCGGGCGTCATGTTGACGAAGGCGGCGACGTTTTCCCGCACGAACGCGGACTCCGACTTATCGTGGATTGTCTGCAGGCGCTCGCGCAGTTTCGGCTCGGGCTCGGACAGGTTCATGCGCACCTGGCGCAGCGTCTGGCTTTCTTTTGCCGTGTGCCCCGAGAGGCAGACATCGGCGATCAGCGCGGTGATCAACTGCAGGGCGGAGGCGCGGAAGAAGTCGTCGCGCATGGACGTCTGCCGGCCGACATCGGTGACGACCCAGCTCGCAACGGCAACCACGTCCTCTTCCTTAGTCCCGCCATAGCGCCCGATCCAGTCGAGCACATTGAAGCCGACGGAGGCATCCTTCGGGCTGAGCACGAAAACCTCGCGGCCCGCCTTGCGCCGATGATCGATGACCATGGGTGCGACTTCATTGGATGGGTCAAGCGCCACCAGTCCGCCGCCCCATTTGAGCACCGTCGGAATCGTGACGGACGTCGTCTTGAAACCGCCCGACCCCGCGAAGACAAGTCCGTGGGTCGATCCGAAAGATGCATCGAAGCACAGGAGCGGCGACTTGCCTCCGGCCCCCCAGGACTGTTTGTCGTCGGCGCGGAACGTGTGGCTCGCGACGCTGTCCCTGTCGACGCGATAAGCCTCGCCCACAACGATGCCGCCGTCTCTGCCAAACATCCGTTTGGCCTCGCCGAGCAACATCCAGTCCGCCGATCCGTGGATGGCGCGCTTGCCCGTCAGACGGCGTGGTTTCATGCTTGCGAAAGCGGTATCGCCGCGCAACGCAACACGCAGGGCGAACATGCTGGCGATGAAGCAGACCATCGCGCCGATGCCCGTCGAAGGATCGGCATATTCGATCAGCCGGTGACCATCGGGGACCACGTCCGAGAAACCGCTGAGGCGCGAAAGCTCGCGCATTCCCGCGATGCCGATCACGCCGATCGCACCCACCAGAACACCAAGGCCAGCGGATTTGATCGCCATGGCGCCACGCGCGGCGAAGAGGAAAATAACCCCAATGATCGCGGCGACAACATAGGCAGGGCAATGCCGATCCGCCCCAGCGTCAGTTGTGCCTCCGGCGAATTGCCGAACCGTGCCAACCACGTTTCGGAGCCGGTGAGTCCAAGACACGCAGCGATCATCAAGCCGACCGGAGCGATCACGAGGAGGAACTTATTCAGGGGCACTGGAAAACGCCTCCGCTCCGATCGCCGTCAGCCGTTCCCGCTCCGCTTCGTCGGCTGCTATCCGGCTGGCGCCGTCGATCAGCAATCCGAGCAGCAGCGCCCGCTTCTCATAGCGAAGCCCCGCCTTGGCGATTAGACCGCCAAGCTGGATTTTCTCGCGCGTGTCCTTCTTGCGCGCGTCGGACTGGCTTGCCTGTCGCATGCGCTCAAGCCTCGTTATTTGCGCCCGAAGACGCTCCAGACGGGTTTTGCGTGGGCGGTGATTTCCGGGCCTCGCTACTTCCGCCGCGAAACCGTTTCTCCAGATCCTCGAAGGCTTCGACGAGCTTGGCGTCGTCGATCTCGATTTCTCCGAGACCGGCCTTGAGCGCGAGCCGTCCGATACGTTCGGCCTCGCGCGTTTCGGCGACTCTGAGCTGCTCCTGCAGCCTGGCGATGTCTTCCTTGATCTTCGATGAAGGTTTTCTCATTCCGTGTGCTCCCGGTTCTGGCGAATGGCGAAAAGCCATGAGCAGAATCGCCCGGGTGCGCCTTCAGCGCATCCCGGCAGAAATGCCGGGTCGAGAGACCCGTCTCAATGAGAGATCATCCCAGCGTTCCGAAGGAATGCGTCCAAGGGCGCAGTAATACGTCGCTGGCGCGACGTGCTGCTGGCGGCCCCTGATGGGGTAGGCCGCCGTCCTTCGGAACAAGTTGGACTTGTTTCTCAGGAGCTTGATGGCCCGTGGCGATCACGCATTTCACACCTCAGCTCATTTCGCGCGGAAATGGCCGCAGCGCCGTGCTGTCCGCCGCCTATCGCCATTGCGCGAAGATGAGCCACGAGGCGGAAGCGCGCACCGTCGACTATTCGAACAAGAAGAACCTCGCCCACGAGGAGTTCCTGCTGCCGCCCGATGCTCCGAAATGGGCCCGCGACATGATGGCCGACCGGTCCGTTGCCGGCGCCGCCGAGGCCTTTTGGAATGCGGTCGAAGCCTTCGAGAAACGCAGCGACGCCCAGCTCGCCAAGGAATTCATCATCGCTTTGCCGGTCGAGCTCAGCCGGGACCAGAACATCGCCCTGGTCCGGCAGTTCGTCTCCGCGCAGGTGCTTTCGAGAGGGCAGGTCGCCGACTGGGTCTTCCACGACGACAGCATTCCCGGTGGCGCCAATTCCTCAGGTTCCGATCAGGATCGGAACCGGATTGGCGCGCGCAATCCGCATATTCACCTGATGACCACGCTGCGCCCGCTAACAGAGGACGGGTTTGGGTCCAAGAAGGTCGCGGTCATCGGCCCGGACGGGCAGCCGCTTCGGACCACGACCGGGAAGATCCAGTACAAGCTCTGGTCCGGTGAGAAGCCTGAATTCCTCGAGCAACGGCAAAGATGGCTTGATCTCCAGAACCACCATCTGGCACTTGCCGGGTTGGAGGTACGGGTCGATGGCCGGTCCTATGCCGAGCGCGGCATCGACATCGAACCGACAACCCATATCGGTGTTGGCGCCAAGGCGCTGCAGCGCAAGGCCGAGGCCAAGGCGAGCGCCATCGATCTCGAACGGCTCGCCCTTCACGAGGCGCAACGGCAGAAGAACGCTGCACGGATAGAGGCCCGTCCGGAGCTGGTGCTCGACATTCTCACCTCGGAAAAGAGCGTCTTCGATCAGCGCGACATCGCCAAGGTCCTGCATCGCTATATCGACGATCCGGAGAACTTCCAGCGGCTTCTGGCGCGGATCACGGAGAGCCCGGAATGCCTGAAGCTCGCCGATGAGACCATTGACTTCGCGACAGGTGCGCGTGTCCCGGCGCGCTGACCACACGGGCGATGATCAGGCTCGAGGCCGAAATGGTCAGCCGCGCGGACTGGCTTTCGGGAAAGAGCGGGTTTGCGGTCCGGGCAAAGGTTTTGGAAGCCGTCTTCGGCCGGCACGAGCGGCTGTCGGAGGAGCAGCGGACGGCCATCGAGCATGTGGCGGGCGGGGAGCGGATCGCAACGGTCGTCGGCCGGGCCGGGGCCGGCAAGACCACAATGA
>NZ_BAMP01000020.1 GCF_000615975.1 Nitratireductor aquibiodomus NL21 = JCM 21793
GCGCCACAGGCCGGTGACAAGCACGGCCATCAGCACAAACAGCAGGACGCCGCCGGCAAGCAAGAGCTGGCCAAGTGTAAATGTGCTCGCGCCAAGCTGCGCCACGGGCGTGGAGAAAATGTCGGACATCTCGTTCATGCGCGGCACTCTAGACGATTCGCAATCGCATCATAAGACCAAAACGTGAACACGCGTTCCGTATTGACGTTCCCGCGGGCAGGGCTTACCTGACTGCCATGACGATTAAACCACTTGTTCTTCTTCCTGACCCGATCCTGCGCGAAACTTCCAAACCGATCGAGCGCTTTGACGATCAGCTACGCACATTTGCCGACGACATGCTGGCAACCATGTATGACGCGCCGGGTATAGGCCTCGCCGCCATTCAGGTGGGCGAGCCGTTGCGCATGCTGGTGATCGACGTTTCGGAGAAGGACGAAGAGCCGGCGCCGATGGTGGTGATCAACCCGCAGATCGTTGCCAGCACCGATCAGCGCAATGTGCATGAGGAAGGATGCCTTTCCATTCCCGATTACTATGCGGAAGTGGAGCGGCCTGCCGGCGTGACGGTCAACTATCTCGATCTGGACGGCAAGCAGCAGACCGTGGAGGCCGACGGCCTGCTCGCCACCTGCCTGCAGCACGAGATCGACCATCTGAACGGTGTTCTGTTCATCGACTATCTGTCGAAGCTCAAGCGCGACATGGTGGTGCGCAAGTTCAGGAAACTCGCCAAGGACCGCCCGCCCGCGCGCATGGTCGGCTGACCCAATCCTGCCATGTGAGGCAATTGGCCCTGCAGGGCTTGACCAGAAGCGGATAAATCCGCTTCAAGCACCGCAGGAGCGCGGGTGCGCTCGTTTGACTGACTGAACGCATCGGACACGCGGCATGGCACTTCGTCTCATCTTCATGGGCACTCCGGATTTCTCCGTCGGCACATTGCAGGCGCTGGCTGGGGCCGGGCACGAGATCGTCGCCGTCTATTCGCAGCCGCCGCGACCTGCCGGACGACGCGGACTTGAGCTCACCAAGTCGCCCGTTCATCAGGCTGCAGAAGCGCTCGGTGTCGAGGTGCGGACGCCGAAATCGCTCAAGGGCGAGGATGAGCAGGCCGCGTTTGCCGCGCTAGAAGCGGATGCGGCCATCGTGGTGGCTTACGGGCTTCTTCTTCCAAAGCCCATTCTGGAAGGCACACGGCTTGGCTGTTTCAACGGTCACGCCTCGCTTCTGCCTCGCTGGCGGGGGGCTGCGCCTATCCAGCGCGCGATCATGGCCGGTGACACAGAAACCGGCATGATGGTGATGAAGATGGATGAAGGGCTCGACACCGGACCCGTGGCCATGACATCCCGCGTTGCCATCACCCTGGACATGACCGGCGGCGAACTGCACGATGTGCTGAAGGAAACGGGCGCTTCCCTCATGGTCGAAGCCATGGATGCGCTCGAAAAAGGGGCGCTTACGCTGACACCGCAGCCCGATGAGGGTGCGACCTATGCCAAGAAAATCCTGAAGGACGAAACCCGCGTCGACTGGAACAGCCCTGCCCGCGCGGTTCACGATCACATTCGCGGGCTTTCGCCCTTTCCCGGCGCCTGGTGCGAAATGCCCTTCGGCAGCAAGCCGGAGCGCGTCAAGCTTTTGCGGGCAGAACGCGCCGACGGCAATGGCGCGCCCGGTCAAGTTCTGGACGACGCCCTGACGATTGCCTGTGACGAAGGCGCGGTACGACTGACCGAAGTGCAACGTGCCGGCGGCAAGCCGATGCAGGCCCTGGACTTCCTGCGCGGGGCGAAGCTCGGAAAAGGAACCGTGCTTCCATGAACGCAATGAATATTCGTACCGAAACCGTTGCCGACCGCGACGCGGTCCATGCCCTGCTGCGCACCGCCTTTGACGGCGATGACGAGGCGAGGCTTGTTCAGTCGCTTCATGCCGATGGCGACGTGGTTCTTTCGCTCGTGGCTGAAACTGAAGGCACGGTGTGCGGCCATGTGCTCTTCTCGCGCCTTCATGTCATAAACGGCGACGCTCGCTTCCCCGCCGTAGCGCTCGCGCCGCTTGCCGTTTCGCCTGCCCTCCAAAGGCAGGGGATTGCCGCGCGGCTTGTCGAGGAAGCTCACCAGCGCCTGATCACCGGCGGCGAAACTCTGTCTGTTGTCCTGGGCGAACCAGCCTATTACGGCCGTTTCGGCTATCGGCATGAGAATGCCACAAATTTTGAGAGCGACTATCAGTGCGAGGCACTGCAGGCCGTGCAATGGGGCAATGATGCACCGAGCACAGGTAAACTCGTTTATGCTCCAGCCTTTGGCGGGCTTTGAGCATGGCGCGTTTTCGCATCGACATCGAATATGATGGCGGGCCCTATTTCGGCTGGCAGCGGCAGGCTACCCATCACTCCGTGCAGGCCGCGCTGGAGACCGCCATCGCCGCCTTTTCAGGCGAAGAGGTGACGCTTTTCGGCGCCGGACGCACGGACACCGGCGTGCACGCGCTGGCGCAGGTGGCGCATTTCAACCTTTCGCGCGAATGGACGGCTCGCACCGTGCAGAACGCAATCAATGCGCATCTCGCCATGGCCGAGGAGACGGTTGCCGTGATTGAGGCTGCGCAGGTGCCGGACGATTTCGATGCACGCTTTTCCGCCAAGGCCCGACACTATCTCTACCGCATTCACAATCGCCGTCCGCCACTGACAGTGGACCGCGCTCATGCCTGGCATGTGGCGGCCCCGCTCGATGCGGAGGCGATGCACGAGGCCGCGCAGCGGCTGGTCGGAACCCATGATTTCACAACGTTCCGCGCGGCCCAGTGTCAGGCAAAAAGCCCGATCAAGACGCTCGAGAAGCTGGACGTGACCCGCAATGGCGAATTCGTGGAGATCCGCGCCTCGGCCCGCTCCTTCCTGCACAATCAGGTGCGGTCCTTCGCAGGAACGCTGAAGCGTGTGGGCGAAGGCGGCTGGAGCGCAGATGATGTGACCCGGGCGCTCGAAGCCCGCGACCGCAAGGCCTGCGGCCCGGTCGCGCCACCGCATGGGCTCTACCTCACGCGTGTGGACTACTGAACGATCTCCGCCGGCCGCGCGGCCTTCGGCACCGGCCATGACAAGGTTACACCCGGCTGCGGTGGGCGCTCCAGATAGGTGGAGAGCACCACATAGCTGCGTGTGGCCTTGACGCCCGGCGTGTCATAGAGACGGGCAAGAAGACCTTCCAGCGCACGGGTCGAAGCTGCGCGCACTTTCAGCAACATGCAGGCATCGCCCGCCACCGAATGGACCTCTTCCACCTCGGGACACTCGGCGATTGCCATCAATGCCGGCGTCTTGCCCCAGCCGCTCGTGTCCACATGGATGAAGGCGAGCAACCCCTTGCCCACCGCGCCCGGATCGATCAACGCCGCCATGCGGCGAATCGCACCGCTTTTCTTGAGCCGCTTGACCCGTTCATGGGCGGCGGGTGCAGAAAGGCCCACCCGCTTGCCCAGCTCGGCGTAGCTGACTGTCGCATCCTCGACCAGAACGGCTAATATTTTTCGGTCCATCGGGTCCAGCTGCTGTGCCGCGGCAGCCAGCGAGCGAATATCATCTGTTTCTTTCATGGTTCGGCATTTTCCGATTGATGCTTAATTTCATTCGGTCAGTATGCCTTTATGTCGAAGATCAATCAAACTCCAATCGAAGAGCCTCTGGCGCTTGCGCTCGACGGCCGCATTCCGCCGGCCGTCTTTCTGCTGACGGGATGCGTCGCCGTGATCGGCTGCAACTCGCTCGTTCTGTCCCCGATCGCACCGGAGGTTTCGCGTTCGCTCGACGCTTCGGTTCAAGGTGTGATGATCGCCTCGGCCGCTTTCGGCCTGGGCACGGCCGGCAGCGCCCTTTTCTGGCGCGCCATATCGACCGTCTCGGCGCATGGCGCATGCTGCGGCTGGCCTTTGCAGCGCTTGCAGCCGCACTCGGTGTCAGCGCGCTCGCCCCGGTTCTGGCGATGCTGGTGGCCGCGCAGCTTGTCGCGGGGCTTGCTGCGGGCGTCGCCCTGCCGGCGATTTACACCAATGCCGCCACGGTTGCCCCTGCCGGGCGCGAGACGGAAACCGTGGGCATCGTTCTGACAGGCTGGACGCTCAGTCTTGTCGCCGGTGTCTCTCTTTCAGCGGTGCTGGCAGACATATTGCACTGGCGCGCCGTGTTTGCCCTTGTATGTCTGCTGGCCGTGGGCGCCTTTCTGATACTGGCTCTCAACGGGCGGCGCGACACGCCATCCGACGAGCCCGCCATGGCGCCGCTGGCAGCCCTTCGCACGCCGGGTCTTCTTCCGCTGCTGCTGGCCTGCGGTGCTTTTATGGCCTCGTTCTACGGCGTTTATGGCTATATCGGCGCCCATCTTGCCGGTGCACTTGGCAAACCCGTTAGCGCGAACGGACTTTTGACACTGGTCTACGGGCTCGGATTTGGCGGAGCGGTGCTGCTCGACAGACCCGTTCAGCGCCTCGGCGCTCACAATCTTCTGCCCTTCGCCTTTGCCTTCGTGGCTGCAATCTACCTCTTCATGATGTGGGGCGCGCATAGCTTTGGCGTCCTGCTTGCCGTGGCCTTTGTGTGGGGTCTGGCAAACCATCTCGGTCTCAACATGCTGATCGTACGGCTGAGCGGCATCGCGCCCGCCAGACGCGGCGCGATCATGGGGCTGAACAGCGCCACCACTTATATCGCCGCCTTTGCCGGCACGCTGGGCTTCGGCCCGGTTTATGCCGGGCTCGGACTGCCGGCGGCTGCGGCAATGGCAGCCCTCCTGACGCTGGTTGCCGCTCTATCGGCCGCGCGCTGAGAGACTTGCTTGGGCCCTGCCCCTAACCCACTCCGCGCGACAGGCCAAGCAGCCCCTCGGCCGTGAAAAGCACTGCGAGGGACGCCGCAAACATGGCGGCGAACACAGCCGTGGCGACGGCTGGCCCCTTGCCGATGGCGACATTTGTGAGCCGCCACGACAGGATCATCGTGCCGATGAAAACGAGGAAGGTCAAAGAGCCCGTGAGATCGGCAGCCTCCGGCAGAAGCAGCTGGAGGAGCATGACAGGAAGCATGACCCAGGAAAACAGCGCAGAGGCCCAGTTGCTGGCCACCACGTAATGCACGAAACGATCGGCCACGCCGGCTGGGCGCGCGGCGAGCGCCAGAATGACGTAGGGCAGGACCCAGGTCGCCAGGTCCGTCAGCAGCAACCGCGCGAACAGTGAGAAGCGGGAGCTGAAAACATCTGCACCCGCCAGTTCGTTGGAAATCGTCACCCATCCCACCACCATGGGCGGAACAGCGACGAGAATAGCGAAAAACGAATTCCAGAAACCGTCCGCCGACAGATCAAGCAGGCGCAGCCCCTCCGAACGCCCCATCATCATGCGCCAGACACCGGCAAAATATTGCTGGATCTCGGCGAAGGAGGGCATTCAGGCAAACCAGTCTTCAAGAAAACGCAGATAGATCTGCGTCAGGGTTTCAAGGTCTGTCAGCGCCACACGCTCATCGACCATGTGCATGGTCTGGCCGACAAGGCCGAACTCGACCACGGGGCAGTAATCTTTGATGAAGCGTGCATCCGAGGTGCCGCCGGAGGTGGAGAGTTCCGGGCGTACACCGACTACGGCCTCAACCGACGCGACAGGGTTTCGACCAGTTTCTCGTCCCGCGTCAGGAAGACGGGGCTCGGGCGGCCAAGCCAGTCAATGTCGAAATCGACTGGCTGCTCGGCGCCTTTGCGCAGGCGGTTTTCCTCTGCGGCGCGGTCGAGCCGGTTGTGGATTTCGGCCTGCAGGCTTTCCACGCTCCACGTATCGTTAAAGCGGATGTTGAAGACCGCTATCGCCTTTGCAGGAATGACGTTTGTCGCCGTGTTGTCCACGTCAATCGTGGTGACTTCCAGATTACTCGGCTGGAAATCGGCTGTGCCTTCATCGAAGGGCTTTTCAAGGAGTGCGCCAAGCAGCTGCATGAGGCCGGGCACCGGATTGTCTGCCCGGTGCGGATAAGCCACATGGCCCTGGCGACCATTGACGGTGATGCGCCCGGTGAGCGAACCGCGCCGGCCGATCTTGATCATGTCGCCGAGCCGGTCCGGATTGGTGGGCTCGCCGACGATCGATGCGTCCCACTTTTCGCCGCGTTTCACGGCCCATTCAAGAAGCTTGACCGTGCCGTTGATGGCGGGGCCTTCCTCGTCGCCAGTGATGAGGAAAGAGACGGAGCCTTTCGGCCTTCCGTGGGTCTTCACATAGCGGGCGAGTGCGGCCACGAAGCAGGCAATGCCGCCCTTCATGTCGACCGCGCCGCGGCCATACATCTGGCCGTCGGCGATGGCGGCGGCAAAGGGCGGATGCTTCCATGCGCCTTCATCGCCGGGCGGCACCACATCTGTGTGACCGGCGAACATGAGGTGCGGCCCCTCGCCGGCGAGCCTGCCGTAAAGATTTTCGATATCGGGCGTGCCCTCTTCGGAGAAGACCGGGCGTTCAACCGTGCAGTCGAGCGCCTTCAGCATGCCCTGAAGCACGGAAAGCGCCCGGCCTTCAGCCGGCGTGACGGAGGGGCAACGGATGAGTTCGGCGAGATTCGCGGCGGGATCGGTCGGCAGTGTCATGCGCAAGGGATAATCCAACATCAGGCCGCTGTCACGCAACAAGCGGCCCAGCCTTTCGGCTACTGCTTCGGCGCGTTTGTCCGATCACCATATTCGTTGGCGCCCGCATCGCCCGGATAGAGGCAAAGCACGACAAAAGCGAGGATCGACACCATCGGGATGAAGAGCGAAACGGCAAAAATGCCCGGCTTGCCGAAATCATGCAGACGCTTGACGCCCAGCGCGACGGACGCGAAAATCGAAACCACAGCCAGACCCCAGAAAAGCAGGGCCCATAAGCCGCTGGCGCCGCTCCCTTCCGGCGCCAGGGTGAAGCGATAGAGCACAAAGATCTGCAGGACAATGAGAAGCATGCCCCCCAGGAAAAAGGCGGCACGGCTCACCCGTCCGGAAAATCCGAAAAACAGCCAGGCCATCTGTCCCTTGGGCATTGTGCTTCTCCGCAGGCCGGTCAATCGCGCAGGAGTTCGTTGATCGACGTCTTGGAGCGGGTCTTTTCATCGACGCGCTTGACGATCACGGCGCAGTAGAGGCTCGGACCCCAATTCTCGCCAGGTACGTTTTTACCAGGCATGGTGCCTGCGACGACCACCGAATAGGGCGGAACTTCGCCGTAGAACACTTCGCCGGTGGCGCGGTCGACGATCTTGGTCGACTTGCCGATATAGACGCCCATGCCGAGCACCGAGCCTTCACGCACGATGCAGCCTTCGACCACCTCCGAGCGCGCACCGATGAAGCAATGATCCTCGATGATGGTGGGGCCGGCCTGCATGGGCTCCAGAACGCCGCCAATGCCGACTCCGCCCGAAAGATGAACATTCTTGCCGATCTGCGCGCAGGAGCCGACGGTGGCCCAGGTGTCGACCATGGTGCCCTCGCCCACATAGGCGCCGAGATTGACGAAGGAGGGCATCAGCACGACGCCGGGCGCGACATAGGCCGAGTGGCGCACAACTGCATTGGGAACAGCGCGGAAGCCGGCCTTCTCGAACTCGTTGGCGCTCCAGCCGTCGAATTTGGAAGCGACCTTGTCCCACCAGACGGCATCGCCGGGCCCGCCCTTGATGACCTGCATCGGGTTCAGCCGGAACGAAAGCAGCACTGCCTTCTTGAGCCACTGGTTCACCTTCCAGGAGCCGTCCTCCAGACGCTCTGCAACACGCGCCTTGCCGCTGTCGAGCAAATGAAGCGAGGTTTCCACCGCATCGCGAATCTCGCCGCGTGTGTCTGTCGAAACGCCGTCGCGCTCGTCGAATGCCTTTTCAATTGTCTTTTCCAGCGCGGCGGCATCGGTGTTCGTCATGCTTGCGGCTCCATTGAACAAGCTGTTAAGGGCTCAGCCATAGTTTGGGAGAAGGACCCAGATCGGCGCGGAAACTATGCGAAGCGTCACTAGGGGTCAATCTCGGGATCGCGCGGGGACGCGCCAACGGACGGATAAATGACGATGGATTCAAAAGACGAGAACGGCTGGACACCTCTACCGCATTCCGATGAAGACCTGCGTCGTGCAAGACAGGTGCCCGATACACCGCAGACGCGCGCGGAAACCTACCGTCTTGCCTGGGACGACGAGGACTTCATGACCCGACGCGAACTGCGGCCGGTGCGCCTGCAGCTCGAACTCCTCAAACCGGAAATGGCACTTGCAGAACGTGGCATCCGATCGACGGTGATCCTGTTCGGTGGCGCGCGCCTGCCCGAGCCCGGTGGAGAGGCCTGGGCCGCCAAGAACGAGACGCAGAAGAAAAATCTCGAAAAGAACAGCCGCTACTATCAGGAAGCCCGCAAATTCGCGCGGCTCTGCTCGGAAGAATCGGCCAAGTCCTACTACCGCGAATATGTGGTGGTGACGGGCGGCGGACCCGGCGTGATGGAAGCCGGCAATCGCGGTGCTGCCGATTGCGGCGCCCCCTCCATAGGCCTCAACATCGTGCTGCCGCATGAGCAGGCACCGAACCTCTATGTGACGCCCGAGCTCTGCTTCAACTTCCACTATTTCGCGATCCGCAAGATGCATTTCATGATGCGTGCGAAGGCGGTCGCCGTGTTCCCCGGCGGTTTCGGGACAATGGACGAACTGTTCGAGACGCTGACCCTGATCCAGACCGGACGCATGGAGCGTTTGCCGGTGGTGCTGTTCGGCAAGGATTTCTGGGAAGGCGCGATCAATCTTGCCTTCCTGGCCGAACAGGGCACGATCTCGCCCGGAGACGATGAGCTGATCACTTTCGTCGACACGGCCGAGGAAGCCTGGGCGAAGATCGCCGAGTTCTACGAATTCTGATCCCGAATGCCGTCATGCCGCAGTCCGCGGCACTGGCGGCATGGACAACAATCGGCTAGGCATTTGAGGATGATCTCCTGCCGAGGCAACACAAGCTGGTTTGGAAGCCTGCGCCGCGATGCGAAGCTTTTCGCGGCGGTCGGGTGTCTTTCTCTGCTCATGGGGCTGCTGCAGCCGCTGGCCCTGGCTTCGGCTGCACCGGCGTCCTACGGCTTCGTCATCTGCACGACTTACGGGATTGGCACAGCCTCCGATGACAGCCGTGAACATCCCCGCACGACCGAATGCCCTCTGTGTCTGAGCGGGCACACCTGTGGTTTCCAGTTTTCGCCCGCCACGCCGCAGCTCCTGGCACTGGTGCTGCCAATACCGCAGGAGAACGGTGCCGCTGTATCCCATTGGGGCGACGGACCACGTACCAACTGCGAGCGACACGGCACACGGCATCCGCGCGCCCCCTGCCCCTGCCTGATCTTTTAAAGCCCGGGTTTCCGGCAATTCAAAGCTCAGACATGAAAGGCAGAACCATGCGTTCAAACATCCTTATCGCGGCAGCGGCTGCGTTCCCGCTAATCACAACGGGAGCAGTGGCTCACGGAACGAGTGCCGACCATCACGCCTCCAATCAAGAGGTCACGGAAACGACCGCGGACCACCACGCCGTTGAGGCCGGCGATCTGAGAATCGCACACCCCCGGGTGCGGGCCATGCTGCCCGGTCAGCCGTCTGGCGGCGGATACATGGTCATCGAGAACACCGGCTCCGACGATGACCGGCTGTTGACCCTGACCTCGCCACGCGCCGGCAAGGTGGAGGTCCACACCATGGAAATGAACAATGACGTGATGGTCATGCGCCCGGTGAAGGGCGGCCTGACGATCCCCGCCGGCGAAACGGTGACGCTGGAACCCGGCGGCCTGCACGTCATGTTCATGCAGGTGGAAAAGGGCTTTCAGGAGGGCGAATCCATACCGCTGACACTCGAATTCGAAAAGGCTGGAAAGGTCGATCTGGAGCTAACCGCAGGCCCCGCACGCGGCAGCGCGTCCGATACGGGGCACAGCCACTGACGCCGGGAGCGGCCTCCCGCTAAAACGGTTCACCGTCTCATGGAAGCGCCGCTCCGCTCCATCTGCCTGTTTTTCCGCGTTTGCGCGAACGTCGGGTGATTTCACCTGACTGCGAAATGCTCTACAGGGGGGCGTCGTCGGGCGTTCGAGGACGGTGAACCACAGTCACCAGAACGAACGAGATGATCATCAGGAGATACCACGAGCCCAGTTTGGAAATAGAAACCGGCGTCCATCCACCGGACTGATCCGGGTAGATCCAGGCACGCGACCAGGTGCCGATGTTCTCTGCAAACCAGATGAACAGCGCCACCAGCAGAAACCCGAGCAAGAGCGGCATCCGATGGCGAAACCGGAATACACGGTAGTGCACCGACGTGCGCGCGAAAAGCAGCGCAGTGGCCGCAAAGAGCCCATAGCGCACATCGACCGTATAATGATGGGCGAAAAAATTCACATAGATCGCTGCCGCCAGAGCCAATGTCATCCAGAAAGCCGGATAACGGGTATAGCGCATGTCAAAAATACGGCTGATGCGGGCGAGGTAGGACCCCACGGCGGCATACATGAAGCCTGAGAAGAGCGGCACAGCGGCGATGCGGAAGAAACTCTCTTCCGGGTAGACCCACGAGCCCGCCGAAGTCTTGAATAGCTCCATCACCGTGCCGACCACATGGAAAATAAGGATGACCTTCGCCTCAGACGGTTGTTCGAGGCCGGCGACCAGCATGACCATCTGTATGGCAAGCGCTGCCAGAAACAGGAAATCGTAGCGCGCCAGAAAGGCGTTTTGTGGCCACAGGTAGTGTGTTGCGATGATCAGGGCGAGGAGCACTCCGCCGAAAAGGCAGGCCCATGCCTGCTTCAGCCCAAATACGACGAACTCAACCAGAGCGCCCGCCAGACCGTGCGCAGGCAACCTGTCGAGCACGCGATGCGCGAGTGCGTCGATGCGCGCTTCAAAAGTCGTGAAACGCCGCATCGGCGTCAGGCCTTCATCGCCGTTTCAAGGAAGTCCG
This sequence comes from Nitratireductor aquibiodomus NL21 = JCM 21793, assembly GCF_000615975.1. Lineage (GTDB taxonomy): Bacteria > Pseudomonadota > Alphaproteobacteria > Rhizobiales > Rhizobiaceae > Nitratireductor > Nitratireductor aquibiodomus. The sequence goes on from NZ_BAMP01000020.1 coordinate 11,021, forward strand.
CGAGGTTGTCTGTGACGAAGTCGACATCGTCTTCCTCGTTCGCGTCCTGCTCCCATATCTCGGTGAAGGTCGGCTCGAAATTGTTGGGCACGACCAGAACCGTGGTCATGCCAAGCTTCTTCGGCACCGCCAGATTGCGCGCCAGATCCTCGAACATGACCGCGTTTTCGCCCACCACCCGATGCAGGGCGACGAACTTGTCATAGGTGGCCGCAGCCGGCTTCGGAAGAAGACCGGCCGCAACGATGTCGAAAATGTCGTCGAAATGGTCGAGCACGCCGAGCTGGCGCGCCGCACGCTCGGCATGACCGCGATCACCATTGGTGAAAATGAACTTGCGGCCCGGCAGGGCCCGGATCGCATCACCAAGCCTCGGGTCGGGATCGAGCCAGGAGTAATCGATGTCGTGCACCTTCTCGAGAAAATCATCCGGGTCGATGCTGTAGCGCTCCATCAGCCCGTTGAGCGTCGTTCCGTATTCCCGGTAGAGGTTTTTCTGGAGCGTTCTGGCTTCGTCGCGCTCCATCTGCAGGAGTTCGGACACATAAGCCGTCATCTTCACGTCGATCTGCGAAAACAGATTGCTGTGATGCGGATAGAGCGTGTTGTCGAGATCGAACACCCAGTCGGTGACATGGGAAAAGCGATCTGCGGTGATGCGGTGGGCTGAGAGCTGGTTTGTCATACATTCCTTATGGCAGACACGTGCCTTGCACGACAATCTGCACAACCGGCTTTTGCAGAGCATTCGTGTCGGCTCGGACGGTAGCCAGATTGGTATACCGATTTGTTGCGTGTGCGCCTTGCGCATTTTGCATCGGGATAGCAAAAGGCGCGGCATGGAAATCTGGATCCCGATCACCATCGCCGCAGCCTTCCTGCAAAACCTGCGCTCCGTTGGCCAAAAACACCTCAAAGGCGTGATGGGCACGACGGGCGCAACCTTTGTGCGCTTCGGCTTCGGCATGCCGTTCGTTCTTGTCCTGTGGCTTCTGCTGCACTCGGCCGCCGGTTACGAGTTTCCGGAAATCCACGGCACGTTTCTCGCCTGGACGCTGCTCGGTGGACTGGGGCAGATTTCCGCGCAGTTTCTGCTGATCTATCTATTTTCCTTCCGCAATTTTGCGGTCGGCACGGCCTATTCGCGCACCGAACCGGCGCAGGCGGCCATCTTTGGCCTTGTGCTGCTTGGCGAAATGGCAGGCTTCGGCGCGCTCATTGCCATCGCGGTCACGGTGATCGGCGTGATGCTGATCTCGGTCGCCCGCGTGCCGATGAGCTGGAGCAATCTGTTCCGCTCGCTCATCAGCCGCACAGCGCTGATCGGCCTTGCCTCCGGCACGCTTTTCGGCGTGACGGCCGTGGCCTATCGGGCCGCCTCGCTTTCTCTCGGCGGGCCGAACTATCTGATGCAGGCGACCACGACGCTGGCCGTTACCATCACGTTCCAGACCGTCATCATGCTTGCATGGATGCTCTGGCGCGACCGCGCGAGGTGGGACGCATCGCAAAAGCGTGGAAGCCTTCGCTTTTCGTGGGTTTTGTCGGCGCTGCCGCCTCGCTCGGCTGGTTCACGGCCATGACGCTGCAACAGGCAGCGGTGGTGAAGGCGCTGGCGCAGATCGAGATGATCTTCACCTTCGCTTCATCCGTGTTCTTCTTCCGCGAGCACATCAACCGCACGGAAGTGGCGGGATGCTTTCTGATCGTCGCGGGCATCGTGCTTCTGGTGCTGCTTTAGATGTGGTGCGTGGTTCGACAGGCTCACCATGAGGGGCGTATAGGCTGCCGCCCCTGAGGCACACTATGGATAGGTTTCCCGCCAGGCACATCCCTCCCTCATGGTGAGCCCGTCGAACCACGCACGACGCTGTTGCCACGAAATCGGGAACCCGCTTGCGTTTTCGGGCCGGTGTTACTGGCTCAAAAGATCAGGCACCGGTCTCGACGGAAAGGCCGGCGGCTTTCCAGTCGGGGAAGCCGGCGTTCAGGAGGCGTGTCCTGATGCCCTTTCGGCGGAGCAAAGCGACCGCAGTGACCGAGAGAACGCAATGGGGCCCACGGCAATAGGCAATCACTTCATGCTCCACGGGCAATGCTGAAAGGCGCTCTTCCAGCTCTTCCACCGGAATGTTTATCGCCCCCGGCAGATGGCCGATGGCAAACTCCTCGCGCGGCCTGACATCGAGCAGCGTCACGGAGGAATCGCGAAGGCGCTCCAGAAGTTCGTCCCGCGAAATGCCCTCCAGCCGTTCGGTCTGGTTCACGCTGTCGGAGATGACCGACTGGATTTCGGCCCGCCGATGCTCTGCAAGATATGTGAGGGATGCGAGGAGTTCGTTGATGGGGCCGCTCGCAAGATCGTAGAGAATGCGCTTGCCATCGCGCCTTGCCACCACAAGATCGCTGCGCTTCAAATGTTGCAGATGCTGCGACGTGTTGGCGACCGAAAGGCCCGTCAGCTCCGCAAGCCGCTCGACCGAGCGCGCACCCTGCGACACATGCTGAAGAAGCATCAGGCGCTGGGGACTGCCCAATGTGCGCGCGATCTCCGCGAGTTCGGTGAGAAGAGCAAGCTGGGCGCGTTCGATATCCATTTGCAACATATAGGAAAAACAGCTTTGTCAATCAATCTATTGAGCGTTTTCAATCCGGAAGGGCGGCAGTGTGCGTCAGACTCCAAGAATGAGGCCTGACGCGATGATCGCAGTTGAAGCGTTCCCGCTTTTCCTGAAATCGCTTTACTCGGCGGGATGCGTTGCGGGGGCCGCGATGCGCCGGCCTGACGCAAAGGACAGAAGTGCCGCCACCAGATAGGCAACCGCTGCCGTGCCGAACGCCCAGGCATAGCCTGCGATGGTGTCGATCTGCGTGGCCGCCACCGCCATCAGGATCGCAAGCCCAACGGTGGGACCGAGTTCCATCGCGGTGTTCATGACGCCGCCGGCGAGGCCTGCCCGGTTCTGGGGAACGTTTGCGGTGGAAAGCACTGCCGAGCCGGAAAAGGCGAACGAGATGCCAACCGCCACAAGGACAATCCCCGGCAGAAGGCCCGGAAGATAGCGCGTATCGGGCGTAATCTGCGTGAGCAGCGCGAGCCCGACGGCGGCGATCAGCAAGCCGATGCCGGTCATGCGGGCCGGCCCGAAACGGCCGACCAGCGGACCCGCTGCCCGCCCCATGACGATGAGGGCCACTGCGAAGGGCACGAAGGCCATCGCCGTCATGAAGGGCGACCAGCCGAGTATCTGTTGCAGATAGAGCGACAGCACGAAATTGACGACGCCCGAGCCCGCTGCCGCCAGAAACATGCCGAAAAGGCCGGTCAGGCGCACGGGCTCCAGAATGAACCCCGGCGGGAGAAGCGGATCGCGAACCCGGCGCTCGATCGCAAAGAATGCGGCGAGCAGGACGAGGCCCGTCAGCAGGGGGGCAAGCACCATGGTGGAACGCCAGCCATGATCATCAGTCGCGATGAGCGCAAAGCTCGAAAGGGATATGCCCAATGTGGCGAACACCGCGCCTAGGGGATCGAGGCCCGGTCTGCGCTCCGTGCTTTCGCTGACGCCGCGCGGCAGAAGCCCCGCCGAGGCGCTCAAGCCGAGCAGGGAAACCGCCACCGGCACAGCGAACATCCAGCGCCATGAAATCCAGCTCGTCAAAACGCCCGATACGATGAAGCCGAGCACCGCGCCCAGAACGGAGACACCGCCCCAGGTGACCATGGCGCGGCCGAATGCCGCCGGCTCCGGAAAGAGGGCTCGAAGAACGGCCATGGCAGAGGGCGCCACCATGGCGCCGCCAACGCCCTGAAGGAGGCGCATCGCCACAAGAACACGATAGCTGGGCGCCAGCGCCGCGATGGCCGACGCCACACCGAAGACGATGAGACCGATGGCAAACATGCGCCGGCCGCCGAAACGGTCGGCAAGCCTGCCACCGAAAAGAAGCAGGCCGCTGAATGGCAACCCATAGGCTGCGAGCACAAGAAGCAGGTCCGCTGCGGTGAGGCCGAACTCACCGGCGATGATGGGCAGCGGCACAGTGATGAGCGCGATGGTGAAGATAAGTGTCGCCTGCACGGTGGCCAGAATGACAAATGCGAGCGAACCGGCGGTTGGGGGAGCGTGGTGCTTGGGAGCCATGATTGTCCTGCAGCTGTTGAGGGACCTGAAGCCGACCCGAGACGGCGCACGCGTTGAGCGCACAGAGCCGCCGTAGCTTTCCGGCTTTATCCATCATTCAATTATACAATTGAATGATGGAGTCAAGGCAAATTAGAGGCCTGCCTGCAGGGCGCTTGCCGATCTGGTCGAGGCGTCAGCGACAGGATGGTTTTGCCAGACGGTTGCGTGAGGATGAGGAGCGCGCTCTGGCACCGACGGCACTGCGTATGCGAATGGAGCGCAATGCGCGCATTCTGCACCCGGGCGTGCGGTTCGGCGGGCTTGAGCAGCGTTGGGCTATGGAAGTCGGGGGTTGCCGGAATGGTTCACCGTTTCCTGGAACGCTGTGCCGGCCATTTGCTTGGTATTCCGCATACATGCGATCTCGGTGAAGCCACCTTACGGAAGCCTCTTGCAGGATCAGCGCCGTATCTCAACTGGCACGGCAATCTTCCAGCGTTCCAGACGCCCCTGCCAGACGCAGAAGCACCTGCCATTCACCTCCCAGCCGACTTCGGCGGCGTGTGGGATCCAGCGACTACCGACCCGGCGATAGTCGCTGAAAGCACCATGCCACGGGCGCTCCCGCAGGCCTGTCTCCTCCTGCCGAGGCCGGTCGTGAGCCGTGACGGTTGCAACGTGGCCATTGGCATCCAGCGTGAAGATCACCGATGCATCGACAGACCCGATATTTGCCGTCACCCGCAGACCGCCATTCGGCAGGTCCTCCCAGCGCAGTTGGCTGTTGTGCAGGATCGCATCTGGGGCCCAGGGTAACTCCGCCAGATAGCGCATGAGCTCGCCCTTTGTGAGCGCATCGGAAACATGGGAGCGATTCAGGGGCACAACCCCGAACAGGAAGAGACCCGCTTCCGGCTTCCCGTTAATAAAACCGTCCCTGACGGTCAGAGCGCCGAAAGGACCTGTTCTTGCGACCCAACTGAATGCAGGGCTTCCAAGGGCGATCCACTGGTGCGCCGTAAAGCGCATCCAGCGGCTTTGCTCACCTGTTCGCAGCCGCCCGGACTGGGCAAGCGTGACCCGGTGCCCGGCAGACGTGGCCGAAGCACCCAGTCGCGCTGCAAGCTCGCGGGCTGCCCGTTGCATCAGATACCGTCCCAGGCCGACGCAGACTGCGCGTTTGTCCTTTCGGAGAACAGCTCCAAAGCCGCATTGATGCCGTTGATGGCGGCAGGCCAGCCACCATAGGCGGCCATTTGCAGGATCACTTCCAGGATTTCGCGTTCGCTTGCCCCGACTGCGAGCGTATGCTCGATGTTCACCCTGAGCTGAGGTGCGGTTTGTCCACCAAGCGCCGTCAGCGCCGCCACGGTGGCGAGTTGCCGCGTTTTGAGATCGAGACCTTCCCGGGCATAGAAGCGCCCATAAGCCCCCTCTATCAGCGTTTCGGAAAACCCCGGAAGCGCCGCATCGTAGCGTCCGGCCAGGATGGCCTCCAGATCGGGATTGAGCGTTTCCGCGATCGCACGTCCCTTCTCAAGTGCGCTGGCGGGCGATCCCATCTCATTTGTCAGGTCGGTCACTCTCGTCTTCCTTCCTGCCGCCCTCGGCGCGATGGCGCGCTTCGATTTCGGCATAATTCATGATCTTGTAGTCGAGCAGTTCGACGCATTCCTGGAGCTCGGCAATTTTTGCCAGAACCGCCGCGCGTTGACGCTCAAGCATGCCGCGGCGTTCGGCCGACGTGTCATCGCCCTTTCGACGCAGGCTTGCATAGGTCTCCACATCGGCAAGCGGCATGCCTGTTGCCTTCAGCATCTTGATGAAACCGAGCCAGGGGACGATGGCATCATCATAGGCCCGCTGCCCGCCCTGTCGCCAGGGCGGGTCGATGAGCCCCAGCTTTTCGTAATAGCGTAGCGTATCGATGCTCAGGCCCGTGCGCCGCGCGACTTCGCCTATTTTCATGCGGCCTCCATATGGGCTGAAAGCGCTTCTTCAAGCCGGGCACTGTCCTCACAGAACTGATAGTGCGCGATCTTTCCGTCGCGCACGCGGCAACGCAAAACCCATTCGCTGAAGAAGCGCTTTCCGGTGGAAGCGACGGTGTGGTCGAGCTGACCGCTGGCGAAGGCCACGCCCTCGCCCGCTCCAAGGTGCTCCACGGTGAGCGACTGATTGCTGAAGGTGTTGCCGAGCGCGGCGAGAAAGGCGCGAAATCCTTCATGCCCTCTGCGCGCTCCGTAGGGCGGGACGGACGGTTTCGCTTCTGCTCGAACGCCAATGAATACGGCATCCGCGGCCACGAAGGCGCAGGCCGCATCGACATCGCCCGCTTTCAGCGCCGCAAGGAATTTCTCGATGATGTTCTGCTCATGCATATGTGCATCTCCATAGTGTGCACATATGCATCTACTTTCTGGAGTGAACTCCAGGTCAAGCGGTTTCTGGCGATTTTATCGTCCGTGCCCTCACGGAACGATCAGCGTGCCCGCACCATGCTCGGTGAAGAGTTCGAGCAGGACGGAATGCGGGGTCTTGCCGTTCAGGATGACGACGCCTTCCACCCCGCGCTCGATGGCTTCGATGCAGGTTTCCACCTTGGGGATCATACCGCCGGAGATGGTGCCATCCTTGATGAGCGCGCGCGCCTCGGAGACGGTCAGCTCGTCGATCAGGTTCTTGTTCCGATCGAGAACGCCGGGCACGTCGGTGAGGAACAGGAGGCGCGTGGCGCGCACGGCGCCGGCGATGGCGCCGGCAAAGGTGTCGGCATTGATGTTGTAGGTGTGGCCGTCGCGGCCCGGCGCCACCGGGGCGATGACGGGGATCATCTCGGAATGGGCGAGCAGATCGAGCAGCGTTCGGTCGACCTCGACCGGCTCGCCGACGAAACCGAGATCGAGCACGCGCTCGATGTTGGAATCGGGATCGACCACGGTCTTGTGCGCTTTTTCGGCGAAGACCATGTTGCCGTCCTTGCCGCACAGGCCGATGGCCCACTCGCCCTCGGCGTTGATGAGCGCAACGATTTCCTTGTTGATGGAGCCGGCCAGCACCATCTCCACGATCTCGACGGTCTTTTCGTCGGTAACACGCAGGCCGCCCTCGAATTTCGATTCGATGCCCATTTTCTTGAGCATGGCGGCGATCTGCGGTCCGCCGCCATGAACGACGATGGGGCTGACGCCGGACTGCTTCAGGAGTGCGATGTCGCGGGCGAACGCCTGACCAAGCTCCGCATCGCCCATAGCGTGGCCGCCATACTTCACGACGATGGTCTTGTTTTCATAACGCTGCATGTAAGGCAGTGCCGCCGAGAGAAAGCGGGCCTGGGCTTCAGCAGTTTCCGTCATGTCCGTCATCGCGTTGTTCCCCAAAGTCAAAACGGCGGTTTCTTAAAGCATTTTTCGCGGCAAGTGAAACGATCTTGCGGATCAGCAGATAAAAAGCTGCGTTCGAGCCCCGCAGGCATGCTTGCCTTTGCGCGGACGTGCGCTAACTCTGTTGCGAGCCAGCCTTTCCCATCGTGAGTTTTGCACCTAATCTCCCCTACATGACACCAGACGAGATAACGAAGCTGATCTTTCGAACCGCGCTCAGGGAGCGTGCGGCATTCGATCTTCTTTATCGGCACACCAGTGCGAAACTCTTTGGCGTCTGTCTGCGTGTCTTGAAAGACAGGGCGGAGGCCGAAGAGGCCCTGCAGGACGTTTATGTGAAAATCTGGACCAAGGCTGACCGGTTTGCCGCGACGGATCTCAGCCCGATAACCTGGCTGGTCGCGGTGGCGCGCAATCACGCGATCGACAAGCTGCGGGCACGCAAGGCCCCGGCGGCGGAACTGGATGAGGCCCAGGCGGTTGCCGACCCCATGCCAAACCCGGAAAGCATGGCCGAGGCCGGCAGCGAGCGCCGGCGGATCGATGCCTGCCTCGGCGAGCTTGAAACCGACCGAGCCACGGCAGTGCGCGGGGCCTATCTCAACGGTGACAGCTACGCCGAACTTGCAGCACGTTTCGATGTGCCGCTCAATACGATGCGAACCTGGCTGCGGCGCAGCCTTTTGAAGCTCAGGGAATGCCTGGAACGATGACAGTGGCAGACGAACACGGACCCGAGAGGAGCGACGACGATCTCGTTGCGGCCGAATATGTGCTCGGCGTGCTCGCAGCCGAAGAGCGCGCCGCTGCTGCGCGCCGCATCGAAACCGAACCGGACTTCGCGCATCTCGTGGAGCACTGGGAAGCCCATCTCGCTCCCATGGCGGGCGCCTATGAAGCGGTGGAGCCTCCGGTAAACGCGAAGTCGGTCATCGACGCGCGGCTTTTTGGTACCGAGCCGGCAGCGCAAGAAAAAGCCGGCCTGTGGTCGAGCCTTGCCTTCTGGCGCGGTGTCGCGGTGGCGGCACTCCTTGCGTTCGGCACCTATGTCGCCCTCACCTATACGAGCCTGCCCTTCGGCAGCCAGCCGCTTGAAGAACAGCGCTTCGTTGCCTCACTCGCCCATGACGATACCGACGTGCGCTATCTCGCAATCTATGACAGCACCAAACGCGACGTGGCGCTCTCCCATGTTTCGGGTGCACGGCCCGATGGGCGCGATTTCGAGCTCTGGGCCATCGAGGGCGACAGACCGCCGGTCTCTCTGGGCGTGATTCCGGTCGGCTCGAGCGTGCATGTGGCACTCAGTGAGGCGCTCGGAGCGGCCATCGATGCCGGTGCCGTTTTCGCCATTACGACCGAACCGTTGGGCGGTTCGCCTTCGGGTGAGCCAACCGGCCCGGTGGTTGCACTCGGCGACCTGCGCGACATCTGATTTCGGACTTCGAAAAAAAATCCAGACTTTTTTGAAACTTCCCGGAGCGTCCCTCCGTGTTTCCTCATGTTCCCCAAAACGGGCCGACCACGAAGGCGGTCCCGCAAACGAACCTGAGGAGTTTAAACATGCGTAAGATCACTGCTTCCCTTCTCGCCGGCTCGCTCGCTCTCGCTTTCACGGGATCGGCTCTGGCCGAAAACCCGATGGTCGGCGGCGCAGCCATGTATGCGGACAAGAACATTGTCGAAAACGCGGTCAACTCGAAGGACCACACCACGCTGGTCGCGGCCGTGAAAGCTGCCGGTCTGGTCGAGACGCTTTCGGGCGAAGGCCCTTTCACCGTTTTCGCACCGACCAACGCCGCTTTTGAGAAGCTGCCCGATGGCACTGTCGACACGCTTCTGAAGCCCGAGAACAAGGAAACGCTCGCGACGGTGCTGACCTGCCACGTCGTGGCGACCGAGGCCATGTCCGACGCCATTGGCAAAATGATTTCCGACGATGGTGGCAACCATCCGGTCAAGACTGTCGGCGGCTGCATGCTGGAAGCCAAGATGGACGGCGACAGCATCACGCTGACCGACGAGAACGGGAATGTGGCGACCGTAACCATCGCGGATGTGGATCAGTCCAACGGCGTCATCCACGTGATCGACACGGTTCTTCTGCCGAAGGGCTGATTGGGATCCTGCAGAAGGACAGGCAGGTTCCGAACGGGGCTTTCGGAACCGCGAAGGGCGGCGCATTGCCGCCCTTCGCACCTCACACCGACTTGACTTTGAGGTGAAGGCCCATCCGGCTTACGGTCCGCCGGAATTTGATGCGCACCAGAAGCGCAAAGGAGCTTGACGATGAAACGCCGCAAATTTCTCTATGGCACGGCTGGCGCCCTGGCTGCATTGACGGGCGGAGCTTTCGTACTGCGCGACCGGCCCGGCGGTAGCGCCATGGCTGAAACCTTCGAAATCACCAGAACCGAGGAAGAGTGGCGCGCGATCCTGACGGAACAGCAATTCGCCGTGCTGCGGCAGGAGGCAACGGAACGCGCCTTTACGAGCCCGCTCAACAATGAGAAGCGTGCCGGCCTTTTTCACTGCGCCGGCTGCGATCTGCCGCTCTATTCATCCGAGGTGAAGTATGATTCGGGCACGGGATGGCCGAGCTTCTGGGAAGCGCTGCCCGATGCCATCGGCACAAGGCCGGACAATTCCCTCTTCATGACCCGCACCGAGTGCCATTGCCGGCGCTGTGGCGGCCATCAGGGCCACATCTTTGACGACGGCCCGCCGCCGACCGGCAAGCGCCACTGCATCAATGGCATAGCTTTGACGTTCAAACCGGGTGCAACAATGCCGAGCTGAAGTTCCTGCGCTCAGCCGTCGGTCACGGCGCGGGCGATGGCGTCACGCAGTTCGTCCATGCCGTGGCCCTTTTCCGAAGAAGTGGCGACGATTTCCGGGAACGCCGCGGCGCGTTTCCGGAGTTGGGCCTCGGTGGCGGCGAGCAGCTTTTCCACCGCCGGCGGCTTGATCTTGTCGATCTTGGTCAACACCACCTGATAGGAGACTGCGGCTTTGTCGAGCAGGTCCATCACCTCCTCGTCATTCTTCTTGATGCCGTGGCGGGAATCGATCAGCAGGAAAACACGCTTCAGCGTGACGCGTCCCCTGAGATAGTCGAAAACCATTTCGGTCCAGGCGTCGACCTGCGCCTTGGGTGCCTTGGCGAAACCGTAGCCGGGCATGTCGATGATGGCCATGGGCGGCAGGTCGCCATCCGCACCGGAATAACCGTCGGGAACAAAAAAGTTCAGTTCCTGCGTGCGACCGGGCGTGTTGGATGTGCGGGCGAGACCACGCTGGACAATCAACGCGTTTATAAGCGATGACTTGCCGACATTCGAGCGGCCGGCAAAGGCCACTTCAGGCGGCCCTTCCGGGGGCAGAAACTTCATCGCCGGCGCACCACGCAGGAAAACCCACGGACGCAGGAAGGTCCCGCGATCAATCTGCGCCCTGCCGGCGGCTGCGCCATCCTGTGATGCGTTCACGCCATCATCTCCATTGCCGTTCAGATCACGGCATCAAGACTGACGGGGCATTTGTCAACTGCGCTGTTGCTGAAACCGTATTTTGCAGGTCATTCAGGCGGTGCCGAGAACCTGCATTCCGCCCAGATCGCGTGCGCGGGGCCTGCGGCTCGCCTCAAGCAACGCCTGGCCGAGGTATTCAAGATCGCAGGCTTCCTGCGGGCGCCATCCACACGGGCAACAGGCCGGCTCCCGATGTGCTGCGGCTGTCTCGCGGTAAATAAGACCTATGGCGCGCACCGCCTCGCGCATGACGACCATTGGCGGCAGGCCGGTCCGGCGCATCAGCTCGCTCATTTCCTTCATCATCTGCATCTTGAGATGCGCTTCCGCCTCCTGGCGGCGGTGTTCAAATCCACTCATTGGTGCCAGTCTGTCCTTCTAAGTGCGCAGAGTTTCTGCGCGAAAATCCCTCGGCGGCCTGCATTCCGCCGGCCATCACGTGCAATTCGCCACAGGCCTCGTCCAGTTCACGCATCGTCTGGAAGAGCGTTTCGCGGTCCCGGCAGTGGGCGTCGAACAGGGCAACGAAGATCGTGTTGCTGCCGTCATGCGGCTCCGGTGCGTCATTCGCACGCGCCAGGCTTTCGGCGGCAGCCCGCTTGGCGGCCTGAACCTTGGAACGCAGCCGCTCCACGCGCAGATATTTGCCGCGGTAGCGCTCAAGCTCTTCCGCTTCAAAGGCATGATGGGATGCAAAATCGTCGATTGGGCTCAAATGCATCATGTCGCTCACCTTTCAGCCTCCGGCCGCCTCTGATGAACAGAGCGGCCGGAGACACAGACACAATACTATACTAAAAATGTCAAGTTTAATGATGCGGCCGGCGGTGCGGGTTCAGACGGCTGCCGCAAGAGCATCAAGGTCTGCACCGCGGATGGCAGCAAGGTTGCGGCTAATCTTCTCCGCAGGCCAGTTCCACCAGGCGATCTCAACGAGGGCGGCAACGGTCTCGGGCGCAAAACGCACACGCAGGACCCGCGCCGGATTGCCCACGGCGATGGCGTAGGGGGGAATATCTGAGGCGACGACAGCGTGGGCTCCGATCACCGCCCCGTCGCCAACCGTGACACCCGGCATGATCTGCACCTGCCGCCCGATCCACACATCATTGCCGACGATCGTGTCACCCCGGCTGTGCTCCACATAGGCCTTGCCATCAAACCCCTCCTCCCAGCCATTGCCGAAGATATTGAACGGGAAGGTGGAGAAGCCCGTCATGAGATGGTTTGCTCCATTCATCACGAATGTGGCGCCGTGGGCGATGGCCACGAACTTGCCGATAACCAGCCGATCGCCGAGAAAGTCGAAGTGATAGAGGACGTTCCGTTCCTCGAAACGCTCGGCGCCGCAGGGATCGTCATAATAGGAAAAGTCACCCACTTCGATGTTGGGCCGGGTGATGACATTCTTGAGAAAAACGGTTCGGGGAAAGCCCGCCATCGGATATGGCGTAGCAGGATCTGGTCCGTGCATGCAGACCTCCTTGATCAAAAGGGGAAATGACCACCGCCTCCGTCAAACGGCAAAGGGCCGGACCTCAAGTCCCGGCGGCGTGTTCTTCGGTCCCCTTAGCTGATCATCGAAGCCTCTCCTTCATTGCAGGAGCATCTTTTAGAGGAAATCTTCCGGCCAGACAATCATGCCTGCTGCATCAGCGCCACGACAAAGCTTGCGAGCGCGACCAGCGAAGCCAATGTGCGCACATGGTTCCACATGACCCATCGGGAGAGATAATCGCGCCAGAGATCGGCGCCCTGAGTCGACGCCGGATCGACCTTTGCCAGAGCCTCGTTCATGGGAACGTTGAAAACAACGGTGACGAGAAACGTGCCCACCACATAAAAAAGCCCGCCGGCAACGAGCCAGATGCCGCCGGACGGCACCAGCCCGAGCAGTGCGAGAACACCAAGCAGAATTCCCAGGAGCCCGGTGCCAAAGAACGCCGCGAAAAAGACGGGGTTGAGTACGGTGACATTGATCTCCTGCATGGCCTGAATGCCTGCCGGAACCGGAATGCGTGCCAGCGCCTGCATCACCGTGTTTGAAAATGTGAAGAAGAAGCCCGCCATAACACCGGCGCCGAGCGTGGCGAGTAGCGCGAGCGCGAGGACAAGTCCGTCAGCCATGGCGGTTCTCCGTTTTCTTGAGATTACGGGATTTCTTCAGATCGTGTCAGCGGCGGGCGCTGTGTTCCAGACACCTGTTGCCACCGTGCGGCGCACGTAATCCGAGAAGTCCGCCGGCGGGCGGCCGAGAGCCTGCTCGACACCGTCGGCCACGCTTTCGTTGCGACCGTCAAGCACCTCGGTGAAAAGTTCGCGCATAAGATCGACCAGCGGTTCATCGAGCCCCTCGTTGCGTGCACCCTCAACGAATGCATCGACCGGGATGCGCGTGAAGCGGATGTCCCGCCCGCATGCCGCGCCGATCTCGCGCACCATCTCGGGAAAGCTTATCAGGCGCGGGCCCGTGAGGGTGTAGAGCTTCCGTTCGTGGCCCTTTTCGGTCAGGGCCGCGAACGCGACATCGGCGATGTCGTCCGCATCGACGAAAGGTTCGCGTACATCGCCCACCGGAAGGGCGAGCTCGCCGGCTCTGATCGCATCGAGGAAGAAGGCCTCGCTAAAGTTCTGAAAAAACCAGTCGGCACGCAGGATTGTCCACTCAGCGCCGCTTTGCCTGAAGAGTTCTTCGGCCCTTTCCGCACTCTCCTCGCCGCGACCGGACAGAAGTACCAGCCGGGTGACACCCATTTTCACAGCCAGCCTTGCAAAGGCCTCCACGGTTTCGGCAGCGCCCGGCACGGCAAGGTCTGGATAGTAAGCCACATAGGCCGCCTCAACGCCATCGAGTGCGGCACCCCAGGTGCTCGGGTTTTCCCAGTCGAACGGGATCGCAGCCCCGCGCGAACCGATACGTACGGGTACGCCTGCGTTTTTCAGTCGCTCGGCAAGGCGGCGGCCCGTCTTGCCCGTGCCGCCGGTGACGAGAACGGGTTTGCTGCGGTCGGAATCGTGCCTGATCATTTCACTCTCCATAAAGTGACAAACTCTCACATTTGTAAAAGTGATAAATCCTCATATTATGTATGTCAACAGAAATATGAGAAACACTCATAAAATGGATCAGGCATGACGGAGACAGAGACGCCCGGCGCCATCGCGGCACGCAGAACGCCCACGCAAAAGCGCGCGCGGGAGCGTGTGGAACACATTCTTGACGTCGCGCGGAGCATCATTGCCGAGAGCGGCAGCGAGGCGATGAAGATGAGTGAGGTGGCACAGCGTGCCGGCATTTCAATCGGCTCGCTCTACCAGTATTTTCCCGACAAGGCGGCGATCATTCGCACGCTTGCGGAACACTACAACGCGCTCGGCAGGGCGTGCATCTGCGAAGGGCTGGAAGAGGTTCATGATCTGGCGAGCCTCAGGAAGGAATTCACCGCGCTGATCGACGAGTATTACGCGATGTTCCTGTCCGAGCCGGTCATGCGCGATATCTGGTCGGGCACGCAGGCAGACAAGACGCTGTCTTTGCTCGACCTTGAAGATGCGAGAGCCAATGCGCAGGAACTGGCGCAGGCAATGCTGCGCGCGTCACCCGAACGCGATCCCGATTCCGCCGCCTCGACCGCCCTGCTGATCATCCATCTGGGCGAAGCACCATGCGGCTTGCCATTCAGGTGGGCGAAGCAGAGGGGCGACAGCTGGTGGAGGATTACAAGCGCATCGCCCTGCGCGAAATGCTGGGGTAGAAGCACATCTGAACATCTGAAATGGAAAAGGCCCGCTTTCGCGAGCCTTTTCGTTTGTTTGGCTATTCGGCCGGTTTCGGCTTTTTCTTGAACAGACCTGCCAGATTGTCCCAGAGTTCGATCTTGGCGCCCTGGCGCTTCATGATCACGCCCTGCTGGACAATGGACAGGAAGTTGTTCCAGGCCCAGTAGATCACCAGACCAGCCGGGAACGTGGCCAGCATGAAGGTGAAGATCACCGGCATCCAGTTGAAGATCATGGCCTGTGTCGGGTCGGGGGGCGTCGGGTTCATGCGCATCTGCAGGAACATGGTGACGCCCATGATCAGCGGCCAGACACCGATCAGCAGGAAGGCCGGCACGTCGTAAGGCAGCAGGCCGAACAGGTTGAAGATAGACGTGGGATCGGGCGCCGAAAGGTCCTGTATCCAGCCGAAGAAGGGCGCATGGCGCATCTCGATGGTGACGTAGAGAACCTTGTAGAGCGCGAAGAAGACCGGGATCTGGATCAGGATCGGCCAGCAGCCGGCAATCGGATTGATCTTCTCTTTCTTGTAGAGCTCCATCATCGCCTGCTGCTGCTTCATCTTGTCGTCCGCGTATTTCTCGCGGATTTCCATCATAGCAGGCTGGACCTTCTTCATGTTCGCCATGGACTTGTAGGACTTGTTGGCGAGCGGGAAGAAGATGAGCTTGACGACAACCGTGGTGGCCAGAATGGCGACGCCGAAATTGCCGAGCAGCTTGAACAGCCAGTCGATGAGATAAAACATCGGCTTGGTGATGAAATAGAACCAGCCCCAGTCGATCAGAAGCTCGAACTGACGGATGCCCCGGTCGTCTTCATAAGCGTCGACGACATTGACCTCCTTGGCACCGGCGAAGACCATGAGCTCGCTGGTGGCGGAAGCGCCATCGGCGACCGTGATTTCGTCGGTCAGATAGTCGGCCTGGTAGCGCGGCTTGCCGTCGCCCGAATAGGTGTAGCGCGGCTGGAATTCGCGGCCGTTCTGCGGGACCATGGTCACCGCCCAGTATTTGTCGGTGATGCCGAGCCAGCCGTCAGAGGATTTCGCCGGCGTGATCCGCTTTTCCTCTTCGACATCCGAATAATCGATTTCCTGCAGGCCTTCCTCGCCGGTCACGCCGATCAGGCCTTCGTGCAGGATGTAGATGCCGGAGGTCTTTGGCGTTCCGATGCGGGTGGTGCGGCCGTAGTTGCGCAGTGCGACGGCCGCACCTGAGGCGTTTTCCACCGTGTCGGAAACCGTGAACATGTAGTTCTCGTCGACCGAGAAGGTGCGCTTGAAGGTCAGCCCCTTCTCATTGGTGTAGGAGAGCGTGATGGGGCTCGACGGGGTGAGCGTCTCGCCTTCGGAAAGCGTCCACTCGGTCGAAGGACCAGGCAGCGTTCCTGCCGCCTCACCGCCCACATAGCCAGTCTCGACGTAATAGCCGTCGGGGCCGGTCGAGGGGTTGAGCAGCTGAATGTTGGGCGAATCCTTCTTGACCGTGACCCGGTAATCCTTGAGGAGCAGATCATCAAGACGCGCGCCGGCCAGATTGATCGAACCGGAAATGCGCGGCGTATCGATCTTCACGCGCTCACTGCCGGCTACGGCTGCGGCCCGGTCGAGCGGAGCGGCGGCTTGACTGGCCGTGCCGGGCACGGCGCCATCACCGCCCGAAGGCGACGGTATATCGCTGTTCTCACCACTTGAAGCCGTTCCGGCCGGGGCCGTTTCAGCGGCCTGTCGCTCTTCGATCTGGGCCGTCTCGCGCTGCGCCTCGATGCGCGGGTTCATGTAGAAAACCTGCCAGAGCGTCAGGATCAACACGGACAGCGCGATCGTGATGAGGAAATTGCGATTGTTATCCATCGATGTCCTTGCCCTTTCCACGCCCGGCACCGGTTTCTCCGATGCGACGGGAAAGCTCGTCTTTCAGGGAGGCGAACGGCGCGTCAAGCACAGAACGCCGCGCCACGATCACATAATCCTTGCCGGCGGCCATGTCGTGAACCGCATGGAGGCGGCAGGCTTCCTTGAGCCGCCGGCGCACGCGGTTTCGAACGACCGCGTTGCCGACTTTCTTCGTTACTGTAATGCCCAGCCGTGGCGGGTCCTGATCGCCGCGATCGAGCACTTCCAGCAGAAAAAGCCGCCCGCGTCGCTTTTCACCGCGACGGACGGCCAGAAACTCGGCGCGCTTTTTAAGGCGCGCCGGGGGTGGGACGGCTGGCCGGTCCGTCATCTTTCCGGCCTCGCCTCCGAACCTTATGCGGACAGCCGCTTGCGGCCGCGGTTGCGGCGGGCTGCGATCACGCGACGGCCGCCCTTGGTGGCCATGCGCGCACGGAAACCGTGCCGGCGTTTACGGACGATCTTGGAAGGCTGATATGTACGCTTCATTTGTTTTAATACCGCGGAGTGCGGCCCTTCTTAGTTCTGTTTCAATGAACAGGAGCTTTGCTTTCAGGGCTGGACCGAGGGCACGAATACGCGCCGCCGGACGCGAGGCCCAAGCGTGGCCGGGCTTATAGGAGCATGGATGCGCAGAGTCAATCAAAACGGCGCGAATGCGCAGCCATCGCGGCAAGGGGTCTCACCCTGACCGGGAGGCGGGCATCAGTCCTGCGGTATCTGCGCTGCCGCAAGCCGTTCGTCCGGATGCGCGCTCGCGGCCAGCCCGGCAGCAACACCCGCCCTGTCGGCGGCGCTGCGATTCTGGCTCATCTTGCGCTTGCCCTCAAGGCTCGTGATGGGAAGGCGGAGGCCAACAATGCCGCGTAGCTGGCCTCTGATGAACTTTTCAGGCGCATCCGAGACGGACCAGATTTCCGGGCGACCCGCTTCATGCAGGGCCGTCAGGCGCTCAACCACGCTGCGGAGCCGGGTTTCGTCATCGAAGAACTCGATCGCTCCCCGCGCCTGAACCACACTGTAGTTCCAGGTGGGAACGACCTTCCCGTGCTCCTTCTTGGAGGCATACCAGGACGGGGTCACGTACGCGTCAGGGCCCATGAAGATGGCCAGCGCATCGCCAACGGGCGTATCCTTCCACTGCTCGTTGGCGCGTGCGAGATGCCCATACAGGGTACCGAATGGCCCCTCTGTCTCGTCAAGGAAGAGTGGCAGAGGGCTCGCATGGAGGCCATTCGAACCGGATGTCACCACATTGGCAAGCCGCGCCGCCCGCATCAGATCATGAAGCGCGGGCAGCTCTTCCTCTCGAAAGGCGGGTGGGCAATACATTTCGGTTCGTCTCCCTGAAGATCGCGCAAATCTAGCGCGCCCACCGGGTCGGGAAAAGAACGGGATCCGCCTTGCACAACAGGAAAACCCCTGTGGCGCAAAGGCCTATCGGCGGCGTTCCATCCCCTGCCGGAACTGCTCGAAGATGTTTTCCACGCCGCGCTCATAGTCATCGCGCGTCTTGCGGCCGGTCTCGAACATCTGGCCGAACAGGTCGTCATAGGGATTGCGGGGGCGGCCACTCGGGTTGGCTTCCGGCTCGGGCTGCGGTGCACGGCGGCTCTGCGGTTCAGGTTGCCCGGCACCCTGCCCGCCACGCAGGAACTGGTCGAAAATATCCCCCAGAGGGTTGTTGCCCTGGCCGCCAGAGGGAGCGCCGCGCCTGGTGGAACCACCACCAAACATGCCTTCCAGTATCTGGCCGAGCGGGTTGTCGGACGGGCTCATACCAGAGGGGCCCCGACCCCGCGGCTGAGCGCCCGGCTGCTGCTGGCCCATCTGGCGCATCATCTGCTCCATGAGGTCACCGAGCATGCCACCGCCGCCAGCCTGTGCCTGGCGCGGCTGCGCGCCCTGCATCTGACCGGTGGACTGTTTGAACAGGCCGCCCATGAGCATGGAAGCGAGCACGGGAAGCATCTGCTTGAGCATGTCCTGACCGAGCCCGGTGGCCTGCGCGGCGTGGCTTGCCACGGCGCGGCTCACATCCTTGGATCCGAACAGATGCCCCAGAATGCCATTCCCCTCGGCCACGCCCTGCGGCGAGAAGGCGTTGGCGGCATCCTCGAAATATTTTGCGTGCTGGCCGGAGGCGAGCGCACCGAGAAAATTGCCGGCACCGTAGGGATCGGCCGCGTTGCGCTTCAGCCCCTGGCTGAATGCCGGCAGGAGCGCCTCCATGGCCTCCTGCGCCTGTGCCTGCGAAATGCCAAACTGCCTGGCGAGTTGATCCACGCCTTGCCCCTGACCGGCATTGTTAAGCATCTCGAAGACGGAAGCATGGGTTTTCTCCTTCAATCAATCGGTGCCGAGCACCTATCGGACCATTGTTTCAGGAAGATAACCCGACAAAGCGGCTTTGTCTTTGCCGCCTTGAATGGAAGTCTAATAAGCCTGTTCGAGAAACACCGGCTCAATGGAACCGTCCCAGCGGGTGTTGAAGGCATTGGCGAGTTCTTCCGCGCTGGTGGTGCCGCGCGCAACGATCTCGTCCAGCGGGCTCAGGAAGCTTGCCTCATCATAGCCTTCCGGATTGAGACGCCTGCGGGCGGAGAGCCCCTTGCGCGAAATGGCCAGAACCTCGCGGGCAATGTCGCGCAGCTCGTGATTGCGGAACCGCGTGGCAAGCCCCTCCTTCGGCACTGCGTTGCGCATGGCATCCACCTCCTCGAACGACCAGTCGGCCGTGAGGTCGTGGGCGGCGTCGAGTGCCGCCTGATCATAGAGCAGCCCCACCCAGAAAGCCGGCAGCGCACAGATGCGCCGCCACGGGCCGCCATCAGCGCCGCGCATTTCAAGAAATCGCTTGAGACGCACATCGGGAAAGAGCGTGGAAAGATGGTTCGACCAGTCACCGATGGTCGGCAGGCCGTCGGTCACCTCATCCTTCAGAGCGCCTTCCATGAACTGGCGGAAGGTGATGTGGGTGCAGTCATGATAGCGCCCGTCGCGGAGGATGAAATACATCGGCACATCGAGCGCCCATTCCACATAATCGGCAAAGCCGAAGCGCTCGGAGAAGACGAAGGGCAGAAGACCGGCACGCTGGTTGTCCGTGTCGCGCCAGATATCGCCGCGCCAGGACTGGAGCCCGTTGAGCCGTCCCTCCGTGAAAGGCGAATTGGCAAAGAGCGCGGTGGAGAGCGGCTGCAGGCGCTGGGCAACCTGCATCTTGCGGCGCATATCGGCTTCCGTCTCGAAATCGAGGTTCACCTGGATCGTGCAGGTGCGGTACATCATGTCGAGGCCCTGTGTGCCGACCTTCGGCATGTAGGCGGTCATGATTTTGTAGCGCGATTTCGGCATTTGCGGCGTTTCGGCAAGCGACCATTTCGGGCTGCCGCCGAGACCCAGAAAGCGAATGCCGAGCGGTTCGGCGATCTCGCGCAGCTGCGCCAGATGGGCGTTGCCCTCGCGGCAGGTCTGGTGGAGCGTTTCCAATGGGGCACCCGAGAGCTCGAACTGGCCGCCCGGCTCCAGCGAGATGGCGCCCTGCCCCGTCGGCTCGACGAGGCCGATTATTTTTCCGTCATCGTTGATGGCGTCCCATCCGAGAATGCGCTGCATGCCTTCCAGCACGGCCTTGATGCCGCGCTCGCCCTCATAGGGAACGGGCCGGTTGCCATCGACATAAAAAGGGAACTTCTCGTGCTCGGTGCCGATGCGCCATTTTTCGCGGGGCTTGCAACCCATTGCGAGATCGGCGGCAAGTTCCTCGACCCGTTCGATCGGCCGGTTATCGGTGGTGTCACGGGCCATAACTGCTCTCCTGGCAAACCATCAGCGATCTGATGGACCATGCTGACAATCCGCTTCAAGTAAAAAGTGCTGACAGGAGCGTCAACCTCTCTTCACAAGCGCTTTACCGCTCCACCTATTCCCAGTCACCCACGCTCGCCTGAATGACGGCAAGGGCGGCCACGGCTGCCGTGTCGGCCCGCAGGATGCGGGGGCCGAGCGGGATGGGTGTCACGAAGGGCAGCGCGCGCAACTGAGCGCGTTCGGCCTCGGAAAACCCGCCTTCCGGGCCGACCAGAAGCGCCAGTTTCTTCTCGCGCACAGCCGAAAGCGCCGGCACTGGATTGTTCGTTGCGGCATCCTCGTCACAGAAAATCAGGCGGCGGTCCGGCTCCCAGTCGGCCAGAAGACGGTCGAGTTTTACCGGTTCGAGAACCTCCGGCACGGCCAATATGCCGCACTGCTCGGCCGCCTCCATGACATTTGCCTCGAGCCGCTGGGTACCGGGTTTTGCCACCTGCGTGTGCTGGGTGATTACGGGCTGAAGACGCCCTGCGCCCATTTCGACAGCCTTTTGCACAAGATAGTCGAGGCGGCCTTTTTTCAATGGGGCAAAGCAATAAAGGAGGTCGGGATGAGGCGTCTGGGGGCGGGCCTGGCTGGTCATCCGCAGGCGCACCGCCTTGCGGGCGGTCTCGATCACTTCGGCATGCCACTCGCCGTCCCGCCCGTTGAAAACGAGCACTTCGCCGCCTTCGCGCATGCGCAGCACGTTCGTCAGGTAGTGAGCCTGTTCCCGGCTGGTTTCCACCTCGGCACCGGCAGTGAGGACGGCATCGATGAAAAGCCGCTGCAGTTTATAGTTCGCTCGCATGTCGGTCTGATGGTGGATCGACGATGCCACGTCAAGAGCCGATGCTTGCGTGCCAGACCGGGGAATACCCCTCGCGCAGCGCTGAGACGGTCAAGGCTGGCGTAAGCAGTTGAACAACCGGCGGGGGTCTGTCCGGTGAGGGGGCGCTTCGGTAGCCTCAAAACGCCACTCATACAGCGCGCCACCGCGAAGTGCATATGCCCGCTCTCCAAATGCGATCATGGAGCCGTCGGGCAGATCCTGCAACGCCTCTGCAGCGATGGGTTGTGCTCTGCCCGTGACCGCTAGCCTTTGTCCATGAAGAGCTGAGTCGAGACGGGGAGCCTTCAGCATCTGATCGTTCTCCGCCGCACGCGCGCATGCCAGGAAGCGCGTCGCCGCCTCACGCCGGCAGAAGAAACAGGGGCGGTGGCCCGCGGCAAGGGCTGTCACCTCATCGAGAAAAAAGAGCTCCGTCCATCCCGCCGTGCCTGTCGGGCTGTTCCTCCCCATCACCTCACGGCGGCGCCCCCTGAAATCGCAGACACAGATGATCCAGGCCCTTGTCGTCCAGCGGCGGCGCAGGAGCGTTTTCGTTTCAGGATCATGGATCACGCCGCGATTGCCGGTGAAAAGCCCGCGCGCGGGAGTTGTATCAATGCGTCCAAATGGAGTAACGCGGTTTTGCAGCGGCATGGGCTTTTCCCCGTTTTCCGGAGCCTGTCATAATCTATGTGGGTATTGGCATATAAATTGTTTCAATCTTAAGCTGTTTATGTTTATTGCAGCCTGCGCGGCACGGGGAGCCGTGTTTTATTGACCTTCAAGGGGACTTGGGCCGGATGACCATCGGGCGTGCGACTGTCGTGTTTCTCATCACTGTTTCTGCTTTCACGCTGATCGGGGCCAGGCTGCTTTCGGCTGGAGCCACCGGGGACCATCATCCCGTAGACGGCTACGGCATTTCTGCCGCAATCGACTAAGGTCCTGACCCTAGCTCGGGCGCTGCCATCCGCTCTTAGCAGGCAGCCTCGATCAAGGTCTTTTCCCGACCTTCCATTCTGAGCGCCGTCAGCCGGCCACTGTGCCATGCGCCAGTATCAAGGTTGATGCGGTTTTTACAGAGTTCCGCCGCGCGCACGGGCGTGTGGCCATGCACGATCAATTTGGGATGAAGCCCTTCGAATGCGTGGAACTCGCGCCTGATCCAGATGAGATCGTCCGCCGACTGGGCATCCAGGGCGACGCCCGGCCGGATGCCTGCGTGGCAGAAGAAGAAATCCCCGAACGAGACTGAATAGGGCAGCGTCGCCAGAAACGCCCTGTGGCGCCGCGGCACTGCGCGAACGAGCGCGGTGTGGCCCGGCATCATCCTCTCATGCGATGTGAGATCAATCTCGACACCGTAGGAAAGCGCAGTCTCGAAACCGCCATTGCACGCGAACAGGCCGAACGGGTCGGGATTCGACAGGAAATCGAGAAAGCCCAGATCGTGATTTCCGGCAAGCGTTATGACGCGCGGGTCGCGCTCGCGCAGATTGGCGAGATACTCGATCACGCCGCGTGAATTGGCACCGCGATCAACATAGTCACCCAGGTAGACGATGCGCCAGTCGGCGGGGCGATCATGAAGGATTTCCTCCATGAGCCGCGCATGCATCGCGGCCAGCAGATCGTGCCGGCCGTGAATGTCTCCAACCGCGTAGAGGCGCAGGCCATGGGGCGTCGAAGCCTCATCATATGAGACTCCGGCGGCCATTCTTCACTCGTCGACGACGATGAGGTGCAGCGCGCGCGGCCCATGTGCACCAAGCAGCATGGTCTGCTCGATGTCGCCGGAGCGCGATGGACCGGTAATGAGGTTCAGCAGTCTTGGCATGTCACCTCTGCCATATTTGCGCCTGAGGCGCGAAATCACCGTTTCAAGATCACCGGCAATGTCCTTTGCGTCAATGACAATGATGTGGTGATCGGGCACGAAGTTGACCGTGGTCGGATTGTCCTTGCCCGAAGGCAGGGCGACCGTGCCGGTTTCCGCGACGGCGGCAAATGCGTGACTCACACCGACTTCGTCCGCGGGGTCAGCTCGTCCAAGCTTCACCTCAAGCGATTTCTGGCTCGCCCAATCCATGCGCTTGAGACGCCTGTCATCGCCCATGCGAACGGAGGGCGCCAGATTCTTGGAGCGCAGATAGTGGGTCACGGCCTTCGGCACATCATCTGACTTTTTCACGCGCTCCACCGTGGCCGTGACGGCCTCGGCCATGCGGCAGAACAGAGCGACGCGCTCTTCGCCATCCACCTGCCCGCGGGCCGGAATGAGCCCGCGCGGTGTCTTTGCAAGGCGCTTTTCGACGGCTTCGCGCCGTGCAGCATCATCGGTGGAAACGGACGCTGCCGCCCGCAGCTTGCCAAGAATGGCCTCGCGCGTGCTCATGCTGATGTCCCTCCCTGCTTCAAGGTCTCGCGGTCGCGCCATTGCTGCATGAAGGTGCGGCTCTCGGGCGCTGGAAGATCGCGGTGCCGCGTCCAGCCACCGGCAAAGGGCAGCGAACGGAACCAGCGGCGACGCCCGGCGAGACCTGAGAGGGTCGGAATCGCCATGGAGGTGGCAAGACGATAAAGCCCTGGTCGGCGGGCGAAGAACGCCCAGAAACCGAGGCCGAAGCGCTGCGCCGCTGGGTTGAGCCCCCGCTCGAACTCGCGCTCGCGCCAGTTGCGCATCATGCGCGGCAGCGGAATCTGCATGGGACAGACGGATTCACAGCGCCCGCAGAAGGTGGAGGCGTTGGGCAGATGCCCCGCCTTGTCGACGCCGACCAACGAGGGCGTGAGCACCGAGCCCATCGGCCCCGGATAGACCCAGCCATAGGCATGGCCGCCGACCGCGTGATAGACGGGACAATGGTTCATGCACGCGCCGCAGCGGATGCAGCGCAGCATCTCGTGAAATTCCGTGCCGAGCATGGATGAGCGGCCATTGTCGAGCAGGATGACGTGATATTCGTCCGGACCGTCGGGATCGTCCGGGCGGCGCGGGCCGGTGGAGAGCGTGGTGTAGACGCTCATGTCCTGACCCGTGGCCGAGCGGGCCAGAACGCGCAGGATCTGGCTCGCATCCTCCAGCGTCGGCACGACCTTTTCGATGGAGGCAACGACGATGTGGACGCGCGGCAGCGTCTGCGTGAGATCGCCATTGCCTTCATTGGTGACAATGATGGAGGTGCCGGTTTCGGCGACAAGGAAATTCGCGCCGGTAATGCCCACATCCGCCTGAAAATATTGCGGGCGCAGGATCTGCCGCGCCTCGCCAAGCAAGGACTCCGGCTGCGAAAGATCGCGCCCGGACGGTAGCTCGGTGTGAACGCGGCGGAAATCCTCTTCCACCTGTTCCTTGTTGAGATGAAGTGCGGGACCGATGATGTGGCTTGGATGTTCGCCGCGCAGCTGGATGATGTATTCGCCAAGATCGGTCTCGACCGGTCGGACACCTTCCTTCTCAAGGAAATCGTTAAGCGCGATCTCCTCGGTGATCATCGACTTGCCCTTGGTGACGGTGCGCGCGCCAGCGGCGCGGCAGATGTCGAGCACAGCCTGGCGGGCATCTTCCGCCGTCTCGGCCCAGTGCACCCGGCCGCCCGAGGCAATGACCTTACGCTCATAGGCTTCCAGATAGAGATCGAGATGTTCGAGCGTGTGATCCTTGATCGCGCGGGCGGAAGAGCGAAGATCGTCGAACTCCGGCAGCGCGTCGACCGCCTTCTTGCGCTTGCCGACGAAACCGATTTTCGCCTTGCCCATGGCACGCTGCAATTGCTCGTCCGCAATCGCCTTGCGCGCCTTCTGCTTGAACTGTGGAGACTGGATTTCCATCAGCGTCCTCCCCCGCCGATTGCCGGCTTGTCTGTCATGCCGGCCAGAACCTCCGCCACATGGCGGACCTCAACCCTGCTGCCCTGCCGATGCAGCTTGCCGGCCATGTTCATGAGACAGCCAAGATCCCCGGCAAGCAGCGTATCGGCGCCGGCACCCTCGATACTCGCCGTCTTTTCCTCGACGATCTTGTTGGAAATGTCGGGATATTTGACACAGAACGTGCCGCCGAAGCCGCAGCAGACATCGGAATTCTGCATTTCCTTGAGCTCCAGCCCCTCAACTGAAGACAGGAGCGCGCGTGGCTGTTGCTGGATGCCGAGCTCACGCAGGCCCGAGCAGGAATCGTGATAGGTGACACTCCCCTCGTGGCGGGCCGGCACTTGCCTGACGCCTAGCACATCGACCAGAAAGCTCACCAGCTCGTGCACACGACCGGAAAAGGCCTCGGCGCGCGCTTCATGGGGCGTGCCCTTGAGAAGCGACGGGTAATGCTTTTTGAGCATGCCCGCGCAGGAGCCCGATGGCGCAACGACATAATCGAACTCCTCGAAGGCCTCGATGGTCTGGCGCGCGATGGCCGCGGCATCTTCCCGATCGCCGGAATTATAGGCCGGCTGGCCGCAGCAGGTCTGCGCCATGGGCACCTCGACGGTGCAGCCTGCCTCTTCCAGAAGCTTGACGGCGGCAAACCCGACGGTGGGCCGGAACAGGTCCACCAGGCAGGTGACGAAAAGGCCGACGCGCTTCGGTTGGGTCTTGTCTTCTTTCAATGGTTCTTCTTTCGCTGGCTCAGGTTCGCTTGCTCATGCTTGTGCCGCCTCGCCGCCGCGCTGCTGGAGCCGGAGCCGCGATATGCGCTGCCAGTCATCCGTGCGTTCGGCGTGAAAGGTGGCCTTCTCGACGAAATCGATATGCGCAATCGCAGCCGCCCGTGCCGCTTCAGGATCGCCGGCGGCGATTGCCGCATGGATCGCGCGGTGCTGAGCAAGGAGCGTGTCGCGCGCATCGGGCAGTTCATAGATGCGGGCGCGGTTCAGGAAAACGCCATCGGCGAGGAGCCGGTAGCAGGCGCGCAGCGTGTGCAGGAGCACAATGTTGTGCGCGCATTCGCCCACTGCATTGTGAAACTCCACGTCGCAGGCTGCTTCCGCCTCGAAATCCTCTGCGGCATGCGCTTCATCCATCCGCGTCATGATCGCCGCAAGGAGCACCAGGTCTTCGGGCGTTGCGCGTTTTGCCGCGAATTCGGCGGCGACGGCCTCCATCTCGCGGCGGTATTCCAGATAATCGGCGGTTGCCTTGTGATGCGTGGCGATCAGTTCACGCACCGGCTTTGTGAACACCTGGCCGATAATGTCGGCCACATAGGTGCCGCCGCCGTGGCGCGTGAGGATCAGGCCCCGCTCTTCCAGCGTTTTCAGTGCGTCGCGCAGGATCGGACGGGATACATCGAGCTGGCGCGCAAGCTCGCGCTCGCCCGGCAGCCGGTCGCCATCGCGCAGCACGCCCTCGAGAATCAGCGTCTCGATCTGCCGGATGACGCCATCCGCCGTGCGGGCATGCTCAATTCTGGAAAAAACCGCGTCCACCGGCTTCGCCGTCTCGCTATCCACTCGCTTTGTTGGCCCAGATTAACGCGACCGAACACGACTGGTCAATTAATTTGCCCAATTCCGCCGTCGACGGGCGCTGGCAGACACGCATTGCGCCCCGCACAAAGGCAATAGCATACTTGCAGAAGGTCCATCCTGAGACAGACGGCAAAGCACAATGAGCCAACAAGACGGGGAACAGCTGGTCGTAATCGGCACCGACAGGCCCGAGGCTTCATCCACGGAGACACTGGTGACAGGCAGCGTTCTGGCTTCCCGCCCATGGCGGGCGCGCCGGGGCGCTGGGCGAAGTGCATGCGCGACCGCACGCGCTGCTTGAAGCGCCGCGCCTCATCATACAGCTCTCCTTCATGACCGAGGGTGGCTCTGCTGTGGATCAGGCAGTGTTGGCCGATCTTTCGCGCCGCCTTGGTGTCGCCCCGCCACAAACCAATGCGCGCCACCACGCGATGAAGTGGGGCAAGGGCACGCTGCGCTGGGAGCGGCACACGGAATTTTCGAGCTATCAGTGGGACTGTCCGATCTCGCCGCGCACCGGAAAGCCGCTTGAGGAATCTCCGTTTGGAAACGGCTTCAGCCCGCCCGGCACCGCCATATCGGGCACGCGGGTGGAAATCCGCAAATGGACGAGCGCGACGGAAAAGCTGGTCGGTGCGTTCGATCCGGCAAGCCTCGGCTATTCGGTGGTGGAGGGCGGACGCGCCGCCGTCGCCACGGATTTCCGGCAGGATGGCGACGGGCTGACCCGCATCCTCATCCTTGAAAAGGATCTGGCGCCGGCCCGCATCGGCGCGCTTTCGCAGCGCCTGATCGACATCGAAACCTACCGCACGCTTGCCATGCTGGGCCTGCCGCTGGCGCAGTCGCTTTCTCCGCGCCTGCGGCGCATGGAGGATCAGCTCGCGGCCCTGACGGCACGCATGCGCCAGCGTGAAAAGCACGACAGCCACGCGCTTTTGAGCGAGCTGACGGAGCTTGCCGCTGATCTGGAAGCCGATGCCGCCGCCAGCCTCTACCGCTTTGGCGCTAGCCGCGCCTACCACGGCATAGTCGAGGAGCGGCTGGAAACGCTGAACGAAGCACCGATGGCCGGCTACGAGACCTGGGCCGCCTTCCTGCAACGGCGTGTGGCACCCGCCATGCGCACCTGTCGCTCGGTGGAAGAGCGCCAGGCCAATCTTTCGCGCAAGCTTACGCGTGCGGCAAACCTGCTGAGAAGCTGGGTGGATGTTGAAGTGGAGCGACAGAACCGCGACCTGCTGGCCTCCATGAACCGTCGTGCGCAGTTGCAATTGCGCCTGCAGCAGACAGTCGAAGGCCTCTCCGTTGCCGCCATCTCCTACTATGTGGTGGGGCTGGTGGGCTATGTTGCCAAGGGCGCAAAACCCGCCCTGCCCGGCCTGTCGAGCGAAATGATCACCGCCGCCTCCGTTCCCATGGCCGTTTTGTGCATCTGGCTTCTGGTGCGGCGCATACGCCGCCACCACGCCCGCGAAGATGCCAATATCGGCACCGGGGCGGATTGACGCAGGCACGCTTTCCACGCAGCATTTACAGAACCGTCAACACACTGGTAAATTGAATGAACCAGTGAGGGAGTTCTGATGTCCGGCCTGAAAATGCCGCAGGCCAATGCGGCAACCCTGAAGAAGCGCGCGGAAATCGTCGCCGACATGCGCATCATCGTGCCCGGTGAGGGCGTGGTGGACACGGAAAACGAGATGCGCGCCTTTGAAAGCGATGGGCTGACCGCCTATCGCCAGATGCCGCTCGTGGTGGTGCTGCCGGAAACGACCGCGCAGGTGTCGCGCATCCTGAAATATTGCCACGAGCGCGACATTCGTGTCGTGCCGCGCGGCTCCGGCACCTCGCTTTCCGGCGGGGCGCTGCCGCTTGAGGATGCGGTGCTTCTGGTGATGAGCCGCTTCAACCGCATTCTCGACATCGATTTTCCCAACCGTGCGGTTGTCGCGCAGCCCGGGGTCACCAATCTGGGCATCACGCATGCGGTCGAGGAAGAGGGCTTTTATTATGCGCCGGACCCCTCATCGCAGATCGCCTGCTCCATCGGCGGCAATGTGGCGGAGAACTCCGGCGGTGTGCATTGCCTGAAATACGGGCTGACAGCCAACAATGTGCTGGGCATCGAAATGGTGCTGATGAACGGCGATGTCATCCGGCTCGGCGGCAGGCATCTTGATGCCGAGGGCTATGACCTGCTCGGCCTCATGACGGGCTCGGAGGGCCTGCTCGGCGTCGTGACCGAGGTGACGGTTCGCATTTTGCAGAAGCCGGAAACGGCGCGCGCGCTTCTGATCGGCTTTCCATCAAGTGAACAGGCGGGCCAGTGCGTGGCCGAGATCATCGGTGCGGGCATCATTCCAGGCGGCATGGAAATGATGGACGGGCCTGCGATCCGGGCTGCGGAGGATTTCGTTCATGCGGGCTATCCACTGGACGTGGAAGCGCTTCTGATCGTCGAGCTCGATGGGCCGCAGGCGGAGGTCGACCATCTGATCGACCGGGTGGAAGCGATTGCCAGAGAGAACGGCGCGACCACGAGCCGCGCCTCGACATCAGATGAGGAACGCGCGGTGTTCTGGGCCGGGCGTAAGGCCGCTTTCCCCGCCGTAGGCCGCATTTCGCCCGATTATTACTGTATGGACGGCACGATCCCCCGCAAGCAGTTGCCGCGGGTTCTGGCAGGCATGCGCGCACTGTCTGAAAAATACGGGCTGCGAGTCGCCAATGTATTTCATGCGGGCGACGGCAACCTCCACCCGCTCATTCTTTATGACGCCAACAAGCCGGGCGAACTGGAGAAAGCCGAGGATTTCGGCGCCGACATTCTGCGTCTGTGTGTGGAGGTGGGCGGCGTTCTGACCGGGGAGCACGGTGTCGGCGTGGAGAAACGCGACCTGATGCCCGAAATGTTCACCGAGGACGATCTGAACCAGCAGATCCGCGTCAAATGCGCGTTCGATCCGGGCCATCTTCTGAATCCCGGCAAGGTTTTTCCGCAATTGCACCGCTGCGCCGAGCTTGGCCGCATGCATATTCACCGCGGGCAGGTGCCCTTCCCGGAACTGGAGCGGTTTTGAGCGTGCTGTTCAAACGCGCCATACTCGAAGGCATCGCGCGAGGTGAGGTTACCCTCGCCTTTCGCCGCTGGAAGCGCCCCACGGTGAAAGCTGGAACCCGCCTGCGCACGGCTCTCGGCGAACTCTCGATCGGGCGCGTCGAAGCTTTCGATGAAGCCTCGCTAGATGATGAAAGCGCACGCCGTGCCGGCTTCACCTCGCTTTCCGAACTGAAGGGCAGCTTGCACGGCAGCGCGGAACGCCTGCTTTTCCGCATTGAGCTTAACGGGATCGAGGCCGACCGCAGAGTTGCACTGCGCACCGCGTCCAAAATCTCTGCCCACGAACGCCAGGCCATTCAGGATCGGTTCCGGCGCTGGGACCGGGCCGCCCGGCACGAAGGGTATCATCTTCACGTCCTCTCCCTGATCGCAGAAAACCCCGCGACTGCAGCCGCCGCGCTCGCCGCCAAACTGGATATGGAGAAGCTCAGCTTCAAGCGTGATGTACGCAAACTGAAAGAACTTGGCCTTACCGAAAGCCTGGATGTCGGATACCGGCTCTCCCCGCGCGGGCACAGCTTCCTTAATGAGAATGAGACATCGTGACCGAATTCCTTCCCAACAGTGCCGAAGAGGTTCTGGAAACCATCCAGTGGGCGGTTTCTGAAGAATCCCCGCTCGAAATTCTCGGCCATGGTTCGAAGCGCGGCATCGGTCAACCACTCCAGAGCGAGCACACGCTCGATCTGTCGAGACTGGCCGGCATCACACTTTATGAACCGGAGGAACTGGTGCTTTCAGCGAAAGCCGGCACACCGGTTGCCGAGATCGAGGCGGCGCTGCGCGAGCACAATCAGGAACTCGCCTTCGAGCCGATGGACTACGGCCCGCTTCTCGGCGGCGAGGCCGGACGCGGCACGCTGGGCGGGCTGCTTGCGGCCAATCTCTCGGGCCCACGCCGGCTGAAGGCAGGGGCCGCGCGCGACCATGTGCCCGGCGTTCACGCGGTTTCAGGCCGTGGCGAAGGCTTCAAGTCGGGTGGGCGCGTTGTGAAGAACGTGACCGGGTACGACCTTTCCAAGGGGCTTGCCGGCTCCTGGGGCACACTTGCCGTTGCCACCGACATTACGATGAAGGTTCTGCCGGCGGCGGAAACCGAGACCACATTGTGCATTGCCGGGCTGGAAGACGCAGTTGCGACCGAAGCCATGGCGACCGCCATGGGGTCGAGTGCCGAGGTTTCGGGCGCAGCGCATCTGCCGAAGGGGTGGTCGGCCGTTTCATTGACGGTGCGTTTTCGGGCGGCGGGCAGACCGTGCTGCGGGTGGAAGGATTTGGACCTTCCGTTGCCTATCGGATTGACCTTCTAGCCCGGCTTCTGGGTGGGTATGGCACCATCGGCACGCTGGAAGGAGATGCCTCACGCCGGCTGTGGCGCGAAGTCCGCGATTGCCAGCCTTTTGCGGACGGGACGCCCGCGCCCGTCTGGCGTGTTTCCGTCACGCCGTCGCGCGGTCACGAACTGGTTGACGCCTACCGCCGAGCCGCCGGTGCCAATGTCTATTACGACTGGCAGGGCGGCCTGATCTGGATGCGCATGGAGGCCGATCCCGAGGCGGATATTCTGCGGAAAATGATTGCACATTTCGGTGGCGGGCACGCCACGCTGGTGCGTGCACCGCTCGCGGTGCGTGCGGCGACGCCCGTCTTCGAGCCGCAATCGCCGGCCCTTGCCGCCCTCTCCGCCCGCCTGAAGGAGCAGTTCGACCCCAAGGGCATCCTCAATCCGGGACGCATGGCGTTCACCTGAAGCCGTGATAGATTGCCGCCGAAACAATGGAGGGCGAACCCATGAGTGACATGCAGCAGACCCCAGATGAAACCCGCAAGACGGACCGCTGGCTGGAACCCGGACCAACCAACATTCAGGTCATCTATATTCTTTATCTGGTCGGCTTCGTCATTGGTATTTCGGCTCTGGTGGGCATCGTGATTGCCTATATGAACCGCGGCAAGGCCAGCGGGTGGCTCGAAACGCACTACACCTGGGCCATTCGCACATTCTGGATCGGTGTTCTGTTCGGTTTCGTCTCGGCCCTCTTGATGGTCGTCGGCATCGGTTTTCTTTTGATGATTGCGGTTGCGATCTGGGTCGTGGTGCGCTGCGTGATCGGCCTGCAGGCCGTGGGCCGGAACGAGCCGATCAAGAACCCGCAAAGCTGGCTGATATAGAAGAAGCGCCGTGCAGACCAATTTCACTCCCGAGCAGCTTTCCGATCCGCATGTCGCGGAGGCGGAATCGATCCTGCGCAAATGCGTGCATTGCGGCTTCTGCACGGCCACCTGCCCGACCTATGTCACGCTCGGCAACGAGCTCGACAGCCCGCGCGGGCGCATTTATCTGATCAAGGACATGCTGGAGAACGGCAGGCCGGCCGACAGGGAAATCGTCACCCATATCGATCGCTGCCTTTCCTGCCTTGCCTGCATGACCACCTGCCCCTCGGGCGTGAACTACATGCACCTGGTGGATCACGCCCGCGCGCACATCGAAAAAACCTATCGCAGGCCGGTGCTCGACCGGCTGATGCGGTCGGTCCTGGCGCAGATCCTGCCCTATCCGTCGCGTTTTCGCGCCGCCTTGAAGCTAGCCCGCTTCGGCCGGCCCTTCGCGGGGCTCTTCCGAAATCTGCCGGGCATGAAGCCCGTCGCAGCCATGCTGGACCTCGCCCCGCGAACATTGCCTAGAAAGCCTGAAGACAGCCAGCGCCTTTCGGTGGAAAAGCGTGGACGTGTCGCGCTTCTGACAGGCTGCGCGCAATCGGTTCTCGATCCTGGTATCAACGCCGCGACCGTCCGGCTGCTTGCGCGGCTCGGCGTGGAAGTGGTGCAGCACCCGGAAGGTGAAGGGTGCTGCGGCGCGCTGGTGCATCACATGGGCCGCGAAGAGGATGCTCTGGCCGCCGCGCGGCGCAATGTGGATGCCTGGACACGTGAAATCGAGACCGGCGGGCTCGACGCGATCGTCATCACGGCGTCCGGCTGCGGTACGACCGTCAAGGATTACGGGCACATGCTGCGGCTCGACCCTGCCTATGCCGAAAAGGCTGCCCGCGTGGCGGCGCTTGCCAGAGACATCACCGAATATCTGGAAACGCTGAGCCTCCCCGAGCCGATTGTCGAACCCGGTCTCACCGTCGCCTATCACTCCGCGTGCTCCATGCAGCACGGGCAGAAGATCAGCCGCGAACCCCGCGCGCTCCTGCGCAGGGCGGGCTTCGTGGTCCAGGAACCGCGCGAAGGACATCTGTGCTGTGGCTCCGCCGGCACATACAACATTCTCCAGCCAGACATCGCCGCGCGATTGCGCGACCGCAAGGTCCGGAACATCGAAGCGACGGGTGCGGCGCTCATCGCCACCGGAAATATCGGCTGCATGACCCAGATCGGTTCGGGCACGGAAATGCCGGTCGTGCACACAGTGGAGCTCCTCGACTGGGCCTATGGCGGGCCGAAGCCGGCAGCTCTGCCCGACGCAATCGTGAGCCGGGAACAACGAGAGGCGGCGCTGACTGCAGCGGAATGAGAAAAGGGCGATGCTCCCCCAAGCATCGCCCTTCTCCATCTACCCGGCAGTCCCCTTGCCGGGCATCCCCCGCTTATCCAGTCACTTCACCACCACATTGGTGCCGACCGGAATGCGGTTATAAAGGTCGACCACATCCTCGTTGCGCATGCGGATGCAGCCGGAAGACACCGCACGGCCGATGGTCCAGGGCGCGTTGGTGCCGTGAATGCGATACAGCGTCGACCCGAGATACAGCGCGCGCGCGCCGAGGGGATTGGCCGGGCCGCCTTCCATTTTCACCGGCAGGATCCTGCCCTTCGCTTTTTCGCGTTCGATCATCTCAGCCGGCGGATGCCAGTCCGGCCATTTGCGCTTGTTGGATATCTTTTCAGTACCAGTCCAGTTGAAACCTTCCTTGCCGACGCCAACGCCATAGCGTTTCGCCTTGCCACCCTTCAGCACCAGGAAGAGGAAACGCTGCCTGGTGTCGACAACAATGGTTCCTGGAGACTGGTCGGTCTCGTACTCCACGACCTGTGGCAGCCATTTGGGATCGCTCATCCGCCAGGAGCGTTCGTTCAGGGGAAAGGGCTCGCTCGCACGTGGTATAAACGCCACCCTCTGCGGGGGCTTTGCCGGTTGGGTGCCACTGACCGGCATTTGATGACGCGGCCGGTAATCGCGGCGCGCGCTGTTGCGTTCACGTGCATTGCGGGCACGCTGGTAGGTGCGGTACTCCACAGCCTGCTCGGTGCGTTGCTGCGCCAGCACGGGCGAACTGCGTAGCTGCATCACCCAGGGAGCGGAAAGATCAGGACTGACGAGAACCGGCGGCGGCTCCACATATCGATCCTGGGCCTGCGCCCCCCAGGAAAATAGCAGCACGGTCGCAAGGCCGGCCGCAAACAACATCGACTTCATGACAAACTTCTCTCTACCATTCGTCACAGATTAAACAGACCACGCGTCCTCGAAAATAGGCTCGAAAACGGGTGGCGGCGAAGGGCAAACGCACCCTATGCGCCTGTCCGTGTCAGGATGCTGACTCGAAGCTGCAACCGAATGGTGAATCGATACTCGTAAAATGCGATGTATTGAAAATACCATTTGGCATGGTTACCGGCGCGTTCAAAAAGCTGGTGAACATATCGCTAAACCGGGCTGATTTCACATTAACCAGGGAATTCCACACACATGAGCGAAGAAAAGACCGGCCTGATCCTTGGCGCCGACGGCAAGACCCGATGCTTCTGGCCGGGCGACCTGCCGGACTATCTCGACTATCACGACAATGAATGGGGGCACCCCGTTTCCGACGATCACCGGCTGTTCGAGAAAATCTGCCTGGAAGGGTTTCAGTCCGGGCTTTCATGGCTGACGATCCTGCGCAAGCGCGAGAATTTTCGTGAAGCCTTCGAGGGTTTCGACTTCGAGCGCGTCGCGCGCTTTACCAAAATGGATGTGGAGCGCCTCCTGGGCAATGCCGGCATCGTTCGTCACGGCGGCAAGATCCGCTCCACCATCAACAATGCGCAGCGCGCGATCGAACTGTGCGAGCAGGAAGGGTCTCTTGCCCACTATTTCTGGCGCCACGAGCCACAGCCGCATGAACGCCCTGATCCCGTCGACTACAAAACGCTGACGGCCAATCCGACGACGGAGATATCCACCCGCATCTCAAAGGACCTGAAAAAACGTGGCTGGTCCTTTGTCGGCCCCACCACCGTCTATGCCTTCATGCAGGCCATGGGGCTGGTCAATGATCATATCGAGGGGTGCTGCTGCCGGGCAGCGGTGGAGAGGAAGCGCGAAGCGTTCAAGAGACCCGCCTGAGCCGGGCAGGGTTTTCCGCACCAGATCGAAAAACCGGTCGGCGGCTGCGAAATTTGTACCAGATTCCGCGCACGAAAATCTTGACTCCGAATTTGGGGCTTACTATCTCAAAGCCGCGTTAGCACTCTTACCAAGGGAGTGCTAACGAGAGGTCCGGCGTCCGCCGGACGGAGGAAAAGCCTAATTCATCATCCGAATCAAGGGTTCAGAGAACATGGCCAACACGAACTTTCGCCCGCTTCATGACCGCGTGGTCGTCCGCCGGGTCGAGTCTGAAGAAAAGACGGCAGGTGGCATCATCATTCCCGACACCGCCAAGGAGAAGCCGCAGGAAGGCGAAATCGTTGCAGTCGGTTCCGGCGCGCGCGACGAGGCGGGCAAGCTTGTCCCGCTGGACGTCAAGGCTGGCGACCGCGTGCTCTTCGGCAAGTGGTCGGGCACCGAAGTCAAGCTCAATGGCGAGGATCTCCTGATCATGAAGGAATCCGACATCATGGGCGTCATCGGCTAATCCACGCCACCACATCAAAACGGTAACAGAGTTTCTCGAAGAAGCTCAGGAGCTAGAGAAATATGGCTGCAAAAGACGTAAAATTCTCCCGCGACGCACGCGAGCGCATGCTGCGCGGCGTTAACATCCTCGCCGACGCGGTGAAGGTGACCCTCGGCCCGAAAGGCCGCAACGTCGTCATCGACAAGTCCTTCGGCGCACCGCGCATCACCAAGGACGGCGTGACGGTTGCCAAGGAAATCGAGCTTGAGGACAAGTTCGAGAACATGGGCGCACAGATGGTGCGTGAGGTCGCTTCCAAGACCAACGACATCGCTGGTGACGGCACGACGACCGCCACGGTCCTCGCTCAGGCGATCGTTCAGGAAGGCGCCAAGGCAGTTGCCGCCGGCATGAACCCGATGGACCTGAAGCGCGGCATCGACAAGGCCGTTGCCGACGTCATCGACTATCTCGGCAACTCGACCAAGAAGATCAACACCTCCGCAGAGGTTGCCCAGGTCGGCACGATCTCCGCGAATGGTGAGAAGGAAATCGGCGACATGATCGCCGAGGCCATGCAGAAGGTCGGCAACGAGGGTGTCATCACCGTCGAGGAAGCCAAGACCGCCGAGACCGAGCTCGAAGTGGTCGAGGGCATGCAGTTTGATCGCGGCTACCTCTCCCCGTATTTCGTAACGAACCCGGAGAAGATGGTTGCCGAGCTCGAGGATGCTTACATCCTGCTCCACGAGAAGAAGCTCTCCAACCTGCAGGCCATGCTGCCGGTTCTGGAATCGGTCGTTCAGTCCTCCAAGCCGCTCCTCATCATTGCCGAGGACGTGGAAGGCGAGGCTCTGGCCACGCTCGTCGTCAACAAGCTGCGCGGTGGTCTGAAGATCGCTGCCGTCAAGGCTCCGGGCTTCGGCGACCGCCGCAAGGCCATGCTCGAGGACATCGCGATCCTCACCGGCGGCCAGGTCATCTCCGAAGACCTCGGCATCAAGCTTGAGAATGTCACGCTCGACATGCTGGGCCGTGCGAAGAAGGTTGCGATCTCCAAGGAGAACACGACCATCGTCGACGGTGCCGGTCAGAAGTCCGAGATCGAGGGCCGCGTTGCCCAGATCAAGCAGCAGATCGAAGAGACCTCTTCCGATTACGACCGCGAGAAGCTGCAGGAGCGCCTTGCAAAGCTCGCAGGCGGTGTTGCCGTGATCCGCGTTGGCGGCTCGACCGAGGTCGAGGTGAAGGAGCGCAAGGACCGCGTCGACGACGCGCTCAACGCGACCCGCGCCGCTGTTGAAGAGGGCATCGTTCCCGGCGGCGGCACCGCGCTTCTGCGCGCTTCCACGCAGATCAAGGCGAAGGGCGACAATGCCGACCAGGAAGCCGGCATCAACATCGTGCGCCGTGCCGTTCAGGCTCCGGTTCGCCAGATCGCCGCAAACGCTGGTGCAGAATCCTCCATCGTTGCGGGCAAGATTCTGGAGAACGAAGGCGTCACCTTCGGCTACAACGCCCAGACCGGTGAGTATGGCGACATGATCGCCATGGGCATCGTCGACCCGATGAAGGTTGTCCGCACCGCGCTGCAGGACGCCGCTTCGGTTGCCGGCCTGCTCGTCACCACCGAGGCAATGGTTGCCGAACTGCCCAAGAAGGACGCTGCTCCGGCCATGCCCGGCGGCGACATGGGCGGCATGGGCGGTATGGGTGGCATGGGCTTCTAAGCCAGCCACGCATCGCTTGAATATCGAGGGCGCTCCTTTTTGGAGCGCCCTTTTTCATGGGCGGTTCAGCGAATGATCATGCACCGCGGCCAGCAGAAGAAAGCAGAAAAACACGACCAGATGCACCGCGCCCTGCATGATCGTGGTGCGCCCCGTCGCCAGGGTGAGCATGCCAACGAAGAGCGACAGGACCAGAAGCACGATGTGTTCCGGATCGAGCCCGAGCGTGATCGGTTCACCAAGAAGCAGCGATGCAATGGCGATGGTCGGGATCGACAGGCCGACACTGGCAAGTGCCGAGCCGGTGGCCACATTCATGCTCGTCTGGAGACGGTTCGAGGCTGCAGCACGCAGGGCCGTCATGCCCTCCGGCAGCAAGACCACAGCCGCGATGATCAGTCCGACAAAGGATTCCGCCAGCCCGAGGACGGACACCCCCTCCTCTATGGCAGGCGCCAGTGCTTCCGCCAGAACGATGACCATGAGAAGCGACACGGCGAGCATCAGGCCGCTCCACGCCGTTTCTCCCCCGCCGGGTTTCACATGGACGGCCGCATCGGCTGCTGCAATGTCGAGAAAGTCGCCACGGTGACGCACGGTCTGCACAAACAGGAACAGCCCGTAGAGCAGAAGCGATACAACCGTCACGAAGACCAGCTGCACGATCGAATAGTACGGCCCCTCAACGGCCAGCGTGAAGTTGGGCAGGATCAGTGTGAGCGTTGCCAGCGTGCCAAGCACACTGAATGCCGCCACAGCGCCATGGCTCTGAAAAGACTGCTCGCGATGGCGCAGACCTCCGGCCAGCAGGCAAAGTCCGACCACGCCGTTCAGAACCAGCATGACCGTGGCAAACACCGTGTCGCGCGCCACGGTCGGATCTCCTTCCGATGGCGACAGCATCATGGAAATGATCAGCGAGGCCTCGATCACGGTGACGGCAATTGC
The DNA here is from genome assembly GCF_000615975.1 of Nitratireductor aquibiodomus NL21 = JCM 21793. Lineage (GTDB taxonomy): Bacteria > Pseudomonadota > Alphaproteobacteria > Rhizobiales > Rhizobiaceae > Nitratireductor > Nitratireductor aquibiodomus. The sequence continues at coordinate 49,523 of NZ_BAMP01000020.1, forward strand.
CAGCAGAACCGAGCCGAAAGGCTGCCCGATGCGAACGGATATGACCTCGGCAAAATGAACCGATGAAAAGACGGTGGCGACCAGGAACAGCCCAGCCAGGACAGAAAAGACAATGCCGGTTTCTTCAAGAAACCCAAGATGCTCTGCCGCGATCAGCAGGGCCGCGGCAAAAGGGGGACCGGAGGTCCGCATCGCCTGCGCATTCGCAATATGTCTAAACACATTCCCCCCAGAAACCTTCAATGCATACGAGAGCCGTCTGGCTGACGGCGCGCGACATCGCCTGTGATAATCCAATGCCGGAAAGGAGCGCAATGAACAGTTTGCCGGCAGTCGCGGACGCGACCGTAGCGCGGGCCGCACGGGCTATTGCCAAATCCCTTCGCCCGCGCCATTAAACGGCAGCACTTTTGGGGTAGAGGCAGCAGGGCTCGTAGAGCCGCACCCGCCCGCCCGACGCGCGAAATGACAATGGAGCACGATCGCATGTCCAAGACCCGCACCGAGACAGATACATTCGGCCCGCTGGAGGTTGCCGCAGACCGTTACTGGGGCGCGCAAACACAACGGTCTCTGGGCAATTTCAAGATCGGTACGGAGAAAATGCCCATCCCCTCGTGCGGGCGCTTGGCATCGTCAAGCAGGCTGCCGCCGAGGCGAACCTCGAAAACGGCAAGCTCGACCGGAAGATCGGCGAGGCGATGATCGAGGCGGCCAGGGAAGTCGTCGCGGGCAAGCTCGACGATCACTTTCCGCTCTCCGTCTGGCAGACCGGCTCCGGCACGCAGTCGAACATGAACACCAATGAGGTGATCTCCAACCGCGCCATCGAAATCCTGGGCGGCGAGATGGGTTCCAAAAAGCCGGTCCACCCCAATGATCACGTCAATATGGGGCAATCCTCGAACGATACTTTCCCCACGGCGATGCATATTGCAGCCGGCCGCGAGGCGGCAGCCGAGCTTCTGCCCGCGCTGCAATATCTGACCGAAGCGCTCGAAGAGAAAGCCCGGGCATTCGACGGTATCGTCAAGATCGGCCGCACCCATACGCAGGATGCCACCCCGCTCACGCTCGGTCAGGAGTTTTCCGGCTATGTGGCGGCTCTCCAGCTTGGTGCCAGGCGCATCGAGGAGAGCCTGAACGATGTCTATGCGCTGGCACAGGGCGGCACGGCCGTCGGCACGGGCCTCAACGCTCCGATCGGCTTCGACAAGGCGTTCGCGGCAAAAGTGGCCGCCATCACCGGCTTGCCCTTCCGCACCGCTGAGAACAAGTTTGAGGCGCTGGCGAGCCATGGAGCGCTGAACGCCTTCCACGGCATGCTGAACGCGCTCGCCGCCGATCTCTTCAAGATCGCCAACGACATCCGCTTCCTAGGCTCCGGCCCGCGCTCGGGCCTGGGTGAGCTGAAGCTGCCGGAAAACGAGCCGGGCTCTTCCATCATGCCGGGCAAGGTGAACCCGACCCAGGCCGAGGCGCTGACCATGGTCGCCACACAGGTCATGGGCAACCAGACCACCGTCAGCATCGCCGCCAGCCAGGGCCATTTCGAGCTCAACGTTTTCAAGCCGGTCGTTGCAAACGCCGTGCTGCAGTCGATCCGCATCCTCACCGATGCAATGCGCTCCTTCGCCGACAATTGCGTAACAGGCATCGAAGCCGACGAAACGCGCATCGCGGACCTGATGCAGCGTTCGCTCATGCTGGTTACAGCGCTCGCGCCGGCGATCGGTTACGACAATGCGGCGGCCATTGCCAAGGCAGCGCACAAGAATGGCACCACGCTGCGTGAGGAAGCGCTCAAGAGCGGTCTCGTCTCCGAAGAAGATTACAAGCGGCTTGTGCGCCCCGAAAAGATGATCGCACCGGCCTGATCGCCGCCTATCACACCCAACCGGCCTGAAGCGGATTGACTTCAGGCCGGGAGTATCGGCTCATTGTCGCTCGTCTTGACAACACAGCGTAACCAATGGGGCAGTTTTTCTGCACAATCCACTGGCGTATATGCCTGATCGAAGAATATCACTTCTCACAGGAAACCCAGCAATGTCCCAGAATGCACTCGTTCTCATCGGCCGGATTCTGATCGCGGTCATCTTCATCGTTTCCGGTTTCGGAAAAATCACCAATATTGGCGGTACCGCCGGCTATTTCGGCAGCATGGGCCTGCCCCTGCCGGTCGTGACGGCCTGGATCGTCGCCCTGCTCGAGCTCGTCGGCGGCCTTGCCATCGTCGTTGGCTTTCAGACACGCATTGCCGCGCTGCTTCTGGCGCTGTTCAGCGTCGCCTCCGGCCTGATCGCCCATTTCGACTTTGCCGATCAGATGCAGAGCATCATGTTCATGAAGAACATCTCCATGGCCGGCGGCCTTCTCGTACTCGCCGCCTTTGGCCCCGGCGCACTCTCGCTGGAGCGGGCAAAAGCCTGACGCAGACGCCTGATCCCTCCGAAAAGCCCGCTTTCGAGCGGGCTTTTTTCGTTCTCCCTGCGCTTCACGGATCGGTGATATCCATGCGACCGCCTCTCAAAAGGCGGTGAGACCGCATATCTTTCGTTGCGCGGACGGGTCGCAACACGCATGTACGGGCCTGTTGCCGCACAATATGGAGCCTCTGGCGGCGGAGACCCGAAAGATGATGATGATGATGCAGACGACCGAAAATGGCAGCCTCGAAAACACAAGGCGCTCGCCTCTGAAGCGCTTTCTTCCGCTGCTTATCGTGCTTGCGGGCCTGGCCGGTGGCTATGCGCTCGGACTGCATCAGTATCTGTCGCTCGAGTTCCTTTCCGAAAGCCGCGATGTTTTACGAGGCTTCGTTGCGGAAAACCCCTTTCTTGCTCCGCTTGGCTTTGCGGTTCTCTACGCCATGGCCGTCGCCTTTTCCTTTCCCGCCGCTTCCATATTGACGCTGTTTGCTGGCTTTCTCTTCGGCTGGCTTCTCGGCGGTGCGCTCGTGGCAGTCGCTGCCACCGTCGGTGCGTCCGCCGTCTTTCTGGCGGCACGCGGCGCGCTTTCAGGTGTTCTGGCACAAAAGATCGGCGGGCGCGTTTCGCGCATGGCGAAGGGCTTCGAGGAGGATGCCTTCAACTATCTTCTGGTGCTGAGGCTCGCTCCGATTTTTCCGTTCTGGGTCGTCAACATCGCGCCGGCACTGTTCAATGTACCGTTGCGTACCTATGCAACAGCCACCTTTCTCGGCATTCTGCCAGGCACCTTCGCCTACGCCTATCTCGGCCACGGGCTGGACAGCGTGCTTGTTGCCGCAGCCGAAGCCGGGCGCGCGGTGACGCTCGGCGATCTCATAACGCCGCAGCTCACCCTCGCCTTTGCTGCGCTGGCGCTGGTTGCCGCCATCCCGGTCGCGGTGAAGAAACTGCGCCGGTCGCCCGACACCTGATTGCCGAACAAGCGCGAGACTGCCTCAATGACCCTTCTAACTCCCGACATCTGCGTCATTGGCGCCGGCTCCGGCGGCCTAAGCGTCGCAGCCGCCGCTGCCGCCTTCGGTGTTCCCGTCGTGCTTGTCGAGCGCGGCAAGATGGGCGGCGACTGCCTCAATTATGGCTGTGTGCCTTCCAAGGCGTTGATCGCCGCCGGCAAACAAGCCCATCTGATGCAGGGCGGTGCCGCCTTTGGCATCGCCCCTGCGGAAGCGGAGGTCAATTTCCGCCAGGTGATGAAGCATGTGGAAGCGACCATTGCAGCCATTGCGCCCAACGATTCCGTCGAACGCTTTACCGCGCTCGGCGTGCAGGTCATCCAGGAGGAAGCGCGTTTCAAAGACGGGCGCACGGTGATCGCCGGAGATTATGAGATCCGCGCCCGCCGCTTCGTCATTGCAACAGGGTCATCGCCTCTTGTTCCGCCGATACAGGGCGTTGAAGATGTTCCTTACCTCACCAATGAGACGATTTTCTCACAAACCCGCAGGCCTGCGCATCTGATCGTCGTCGGTGGCGGCCCCATCGGCATGGAGCTGGCGCAGGCGCACCGCCGCCTGGGCAGTGAGGTCACGGTGGTGGAAGCACTGGCCGCGCTCGGCAAGGACGACCCCGAACTGACCGCCTTCGCACTCCGAAACATCCGCTCCGAAGGCGTGAATGTGCTGGAACACACGAAGGTCACACAGGTGGAAAAGCGTGGCCGTTCGGGCGTGCGTGTTCATGTGGAAGACACCGATGGGACCCGCAGCATCGACGGCTCTCACCTTTTGATTGCCGCGGGCCGCACGCCCAATACCGCATCGCTGGAGCTCGACAGGGCCGGAATCCAGCACGACCGGCGCGGCATTAAGGTTTCCGACAAGCTGCGCACCAGCAATCGCCGCGTCTATGCGATCGGCGACGTGGCGGGCGGGCTGCAGTTCACCCATGTGGCGGGGTATCATGCCGGGCTGGTGATACGCGCCCTGCTCTTCCGCCTGCCCGCACGCGAGGACCGGAACATCATTCCCTGGGCAACCTATACGGACCCCGAAATCGCGCATGTGGGACTGAATGAGGAAGAGGCCCGCAAAAGCCATCGGAAAATCAGCATTCTGCGCTGGCCCTATTGCGAAAACGACCGCGCGCAGGCCGAGCGCAAAACCGAGGGCCTGATCAAGCTCGTAACCGACCGCAAGGGCCGCATTCTTGGCGCATCCATCGCCGGTGCCAATGCGGGCGAGATGATCAATTTCTGGGCGCTCGCCATCTCCCGAAAACTCGGCGTGCGCGACATCGCTGGCTATGTCTCCCCCTACCCGACCATGACCGAGATTGGCAAACGGGCCGCGATCACGTATTTCACGGAGACGACACGCAAGCCTCTGGTACGCGCGGTGGTGCGGTTTCTGCGCCGTTTCGGCTGATGCATGCTTCAGGCCGCGTGAGCAGGAAAACAGCCGTAAGCGGCCCCGGAAAACGCTGAGCGATGGCAGAAAGAACAGCGGGCGACATCAGCGAACAACCGCACGAGACGGGCTCCGTTCCGCTCACGCGCGGGCTCTCGACCAAGCTTCTTCTGCTGACCGTGCTTTTCGTGATGATCGCGGAAGTCCTGATCTTCATCCCGTCGGTGGCCAATTTCGGCATGCAGTGGATGCAGCAGCGGCTCGACAATGCAGCCGCCGTAAGCATCATCCTCATGGAAGGCGAGGACGAGACGCTTGCCCCGCCGATACGCGACGAACTCCTGATGGCGACGGGCGTGAAGGCGATTGCCGTGCGTGATGCGGACGTCTCGCGCATTCTGGTCGTTACCGACATGCCACCGGAAGTGAACGAGCACATCGACCTTGATGCGATCGCTCCGCCTGCGGCCATCGCCCAGACCTTTTCGACGCTCTTCTTCGGCGGTGATCGCGTGTTCCGCATATTCGGCACGGTGGGCGACACGGGCAAGATTTTTGAGATCCTGATCGCCGACACGGGCCTCAGGGATGCCATGCTCACCTATGCGCGCAATGTCGCTTTTCTCTCGCTGATCATTTCACTCTTTACGGCGACGCTGGTCTTCTATGCCATCAACCGCATCATGATCCGCCCCATACGCGGCATGACGCAGTCCATGCTGTCTTTCGCCGCCGCACCCGACGAGCCCGGCCGTGTCATCACACCTGAAGTTCGCGGCGATGAGATCGGCGTGGCCGAGCGCGAGCTCGCACGCATGCAGGCAGCCCTGCAGAAGACGCTGGGTGAACAAAAACGCCTCGCCGACCTTGGCCTGGCCGTCTCCAAGATCAACCACGACATGCGCAACATGCTGGCTTCGGCACATCTCATCTCCGACCGGCTGAGCACAATTGACGACCCGGCGGTCAAAACCCTCACGCCACGTCTCTTGCGTACGCTCGACCGCGCGGTGACCTATTCGGAGGGGGTGCTCAATTACGGTCGAACGCAGGAAGCGCCTCCCAGCCGCCGCCGGCTGCGCCTGCATGCCCTGGTCGAAGAGGTGCGCAATGTGCTGCCGCTCGATGCCGACAACAGCATCGAATTCGCCAATGCGGTGGATGAGGCTTTTGAAATCAGCGCCGATTCGGAGCACCTCTTCCGGGTTCTCTCGAACCTCAGCAGAAACGCCGTTCAGGCAATGGCGGGCGATCATGGCCCATCGGTCGTCAGGCGCCTGACCATCTCTGCCGAACGGGTGGACCATACCGCACGCATCTATGTGACCGACACCGGCCCCGGCCTTCCGCAGAAGGCGCGCGAAAATCTCTTCGCCCCGTTCCGCGGCTCTGCCAAAAGCGGTGGAACCGGTCTCGGCCTGGCCATCGCACAGGAACTGGTGCGGGCTCATGGCGGTGCACTTGAACTGGTGGAAAGCACTGGCGGGCATACGGTTTTCGCCATCACCATCCCCGACGCAACGCCCCCAGCCTGAGGCACCAGAACCGCGTGGGCACCGCCTGTGCAGATATCAGGAAAATTCCTTCGATAGCGCTTGCAATTCTACGCCGCACTCGCTAGTTAACCGCGGTCGGCGGCAACAAAGACTGCTTCGACGGTCGCTTACGCGATCACGCGCCCGTAGCTCAGCTGGATAGAGCACCAGACTACGAATCTGGGGGTCAGAGGTTCGAATCCTTTCGGGCGCGCCATTTTACCACGGTCCATTCCGATCAGACTGAAACAGATTTCAACCTAGATTTCTGGCGGTGGTCTGTTGCGTTCAGCACGTGCATCTCACCGCGCAGCACGCTCGCAGGGCAGGTCCACCATATCCACTTTCAGGTCCTCCCTGTATGGCGCAAGGGTGGGATGAAAGTGTCTGCGCATGCTGCGCCAGCCTTGGCATCTACGGCCCCTGCGCGCGGAACACCATCCGGCATTGCTGCCGATGCGATCAGTGCCA
>NZ_BAMP01000019.1 GCF_000615975.1 Nitratireductor aquibiodomus NL21 = JCM 21793
CTTCGAGGCGGCCCATGGCGTGGCGGAGCTGCTTCAGGGCAAGGACGCGCCTGCCGAAATCGCCGCCGCACTGTCCGGCATTGCCGGCCTGCCTCTGGATTTCGCCGCCCATCTGTCCCGCGCGCTTTCCGACGAGCTGCCGCTATTGAAACGCGATGGCGGGTTCATCCGCGCTGGCTACAATGACGAGCTCGATGAAATGCGCGCGCTGCGCGACCAGTCGCGTCGTGTTATCGCCGAGATGGAGCGGCAGCTTGCCGGAGAGACGGGCATCAAATCGCTCAAGATCCGGCACAACAACGTGCTGGGCTATTATATCGAGGTCACGGCCAACAATGCCGGCGTGATGAATGGCACGGACGAGGCGAAGGCCCGCTTCATCCACCGCCAGACCATGGCCAACGCCATGCGCTTCACCACAACGGAACTGGCCGAGCTTGAAACGAAGATCGCCAACGCCGCCGACCGCGCCCTGCAGATCGAGCTTGGTGTCTTCGATCAACTGTTGTCCGAAGCCGTGGCCGCCGCCGACCGCATTCGCGCTGCCGCGGATGCGCTAGCGGTGCTCGATGTTTCAGCCGCACTTGCCGAACTGGCGGAAGCGGAAAACTACTGCCGCCCGCAGGTGGATGAGAGTCTCGACTTTCACATCGAAGGCGGGCGGCATCCCGTGGTGGAGCAGGCGTTGCGCAGGCAACTGGCCGAGCCTTTCGTCGCCAATGACTGCGACCTCTCGCCGACGGGCAAGGGGGATGCGGGAGCGATCTGGCTTCTGACCGGCCCGAATATGGGCGGTAAATCGACCTTCCTGCGCCAGAACGCGCTGATCGCGGTGATGGCGCAGATGGGCTCCTTCGTTCCTGCATCTGTCGCCCGCATCGGCGTGGTGGATCGCCTGTTCAGCCGCGTTGGCGCATCCGACGATCTGGCGCGTGGCCGCTCGACCTTCATGGTAGAGATGGTGGAAACGGCGGCGATCCTCAATCAGGCGGGGCCGCGTGCGTTGGTGATTCTTGATGAGATCGGCCGCGGCACGGCGACCTTCGATGGCCTGTCCATCGCCTGGGCAGCGGTGGAATATCTCCATGAACAAAACCGCTGCCGCGCGCTCTTCGCCACGCATTTCCACGAGATGACCGCGCTTTCGGAAAAGCTCGGACGGCTCTCCAATGTCACCATGCGGGTAAAGGAATTCGAGGGTGACGTGGTGTTCCTGCACGAGGTGGGACGCGGCGCGGCTGATCGTTCCTACGGTGTGCAGGTGGCACGGCTCGCCGGTCTGCCGCATGCGGTGGTGGAGCGGGCGCGCGCAGTGCTCCAGCAGCTCGAAGAGGGCGAGACCTCCGGCAAGGCCTCGAAACTGATCGACGATCTGCCGCTCTTCTCGGTGGTGGCAAAGCAGGAAGCGAAAGCGTCGAAGACGCCGGATCGCCTCGGCGAGGAATTGCTGGCGCTCAATCCGGATGATCTGACTCCGCGCGAGGCGCTGGAGGCGCTTTATCGGCTGAAGCAGCTTGCGGCGGAGAAATAGGCTGCGCTACCAACCTAAAGTACATCGCCCCAGTCGGCCTTGCGGGCGGCCTTGAAGGTGCGGCCTTCGCGGCGGGTGACGAGGCGTTCGTCCAGCGCGCCGCTGCTGGTGCACAGTTTCAGGCGCACCATGCCGCTGGATGTTTTCGGCGGGGCGAGCACGCGGTCGGGGCGCTCGTCGGGCTTGTGGCGAGACACCGCCAGATAGCTGAATTTTTCATCCTCCCACGGCACCTCGCCGCCCTTGGCCGTGCGGTGCAGGCGCGAGCGGGCGACGCGGCGGGAGAAATGACACCAGTCGGGCGCTGTCACCGGGCAGGGCGCGTGGTGCGGGCAGGGGGCGAGAATGTGGCCGCCAAGGGCGATGAGCCGGTCGCGTGCGGCAAGAATGCGCTGCCATCCGGCGGGCGTTCCTGGCTCCACGATCACCAGCGTGTCGGCGGTCAGCGCCCAGAGGCGGTCGATCAGCGTTTCGCGTACCGCCGGAGCAAGTTCGTCCAGAACATAGCAGAGCGTCACGAGGTCGGCCGGCGCGATATCGGTGAGACCGTCTTCGACGCTTGCCGCATGCCACCTGGCTTCCACGGGAAGAGCTTCAGCAAGCCTCGCGCCGGTCTCGCGCATGGTAGCGCTCGTTTCGACCAGCGTTGCGGTATCGAGCTCCGGCCATTCCGCGCGAGCAGCCCAGAGCGCGGTGCCCGGGCCGGCGCCCACATCGAGCATGCGCGATGGCGCAAAATCCTCACGCCGTGCTGCGGTCTCCGAAAGACACTGGCGTATGGCGGCGTAGGTGGCGGGCAGGCGGGTTGCCAGATAGGCTTTTGCCGCCAGTGCATCGCCCACGTGGAGGCTTCCGTCACGGGTTTCGGCGCGGTAGCGCTTCGACAGGCGCCGGGCAGCATCCTGTATCTGGAAAAGCGGCGTGCCTTCCAGAAGTGCGTCGACTGCCTGGCGCAGCGGGGTGGGAAGCTCCATTTGAAACCCGGATGCTTGGTGTGCGAAACCGGTGCGACATAACGGCAGGGGGCAAAAGCTGCAACCGTAACTTTTGACAGCCGTTTCGCCGCGCGCGAAAACACGCTATACAGCGCCGCCAATTCGGAAAGCTCATGGCCAAGGTTCCACTCAAGCTCGACCAGATCATAGACGGCGCGGACCTGCGCGCCGAGCTCGCAGGTTATGCCGAAAAGTCGAGCGGCTCAGAACTGCGCACAAGCGTGATGAAAGCGCTGAAGGCGCGCATTGCGGAAGGCCGGAAAGCCGCCGAAACCATGCTGATGAACGATGGCGGCGGCACGGCCTGCGCGGCCCGCCTCTCGCATCTGATGGATGTGATTATCACTGAGGTGCAGCATTTTGCGGCAACGCACATCTACCCGACACAGAACCCGTCGTCGGCAGAACGCCTGGCGATTGTCGCCGTCGGCGGCTATGGGCGCGGCACGCTGGCGCCCGGATCCGACATCGATCTCCTTTTTCTCTTGCCCTACAAGCAGACGCCCTGGGGCGAGCAGATCGTGGAATATGTGCTCTACATGCTGTGGGACATGGGCTGAAGGTCGGCCATGCCACCCGCAACATCGACGAGTGTATCCGCCAGGCGCGCACCGACATGACGATCCGCACTGCCGTTCTGGAAGCGCGCTTCATCTGCGGCGAAAAACCTCTTTACGAAGAGATGGTCGAGCGTTTCGACGAGGAAGTGGTCAAGGATACGGGGGCCGAATACAGCCAGGCCAAGCTTGCCGAGCGCGACCTGCGTCATGCCAAGGCGGGCGAGAGCCGTTATCTGGTCGAGCCCAATGTGAAGGACGGCAAGGGTGGCCTGCGCGATCTGCACACGCTGTTCTGGATCGGCAAATATTTTTACCGCGTGCGCCGCGCGGAAGACCTGGTGGGGCAGGGGGTCTTTACCCGCAAGGAATATCTCCAGTTTCGCAAGGCGGAAGATTTTCTCTGGGCGGTGCGCTGCCACATGCACTTTCTCACCGGAAAGGCGGAAGAGCGGCTGCATTTCGATATTCAGCGCGATATCGCAGAGCGGCTTGGCTATACGAGCCATCCTGGCCTGTCGGCGGTCGAGCGCTTCATGAAGCACTACTTCCTCACCGCCAAGGGCGTGGGCGACCTGACACGCATCTTCTGTGCAGCGCTTGAGGAAGAACAGGGCAAGCACGTGCCCGGCTTCAACCGCTTTTTCATGAATTTCTCGCGCCGCCGCAGAAAACTTGCAGGCACCAGCGATTTCATCGTCGACAATCACCGCATCAACGTGGCGGACGAAGGTGTGTTCGAGCGCGACCGGGTGAACCTGTTGCGGCTGTTCTGGTTCGCCGATCGGCACGGTCTCGAATATCACCCCGAGGCGCTGAAGCTGCTCACCCGTTCGCTCAAGCTGATCGACCGAAATCTGCGCCGTGATAAAGAGGCCAACCGCCTCTTTATGGATGTGCTGACGTCCGACCGCGATCCTGCGCTCAACATGCGCCGCATGAACGAGGCCGGCGTTCTGGGCAAGCTCATCCCCGATTTCAACAAGATCGTGGCGATGATGCAGTTCAACATGTACCACCACTATACGGTCGACGAGCATCTCATCCGCTGCATCGGCGTCCTGTCCGAGATCGAACATGGCGACGGCGAGAAGCTGCATCCGCTTTCCCATTCGCTGATGCCGTCTCTAAAGCCGTGGCGCGAAGTGCTCTACACCACGGTTCTTCTGCATGACATCGCCAAGGGGCGGCCGGAAGACCACGAGACGGCGGGTGCGCGGATCGCCCGCAGGCTGTGTCCGCATATGGGGTTCGATCCCAAGGAAACGGAGATGATCGCCTGGCTGGTCGAGCATCATCTCGACATGTCCATGGTTGCCCAGACGCGTGATCTGAACGACCGCAAGACGACCCAGGACTTCGCCGACATGGTGCAGTCCGTGGAGCGGCTAAAGCTGCTTCTGGTGCTGACCGTCTGCGACATTCGCGGCGTCGGGCCCGGCGTGTGGAATGGCTGGAAGGGCCAGCTTCTGCGCACGCTCTATTATGAGACCGAAGTGCTTCTGACCGGTGGCTTCTCCGAAGCGCCGCGCTCCACCCGTGCGGACGAGGCGCGCCAGCGGCTGGCAGGCGCGCTGGAAGAGCACGGCTGGCCCGAAAAGGACATCGAGGACTATCTCGATCTGCACTACTCGGCCTATCTGCTGGCCGTCGATCTGGATGACCAGATACGCCATGCGGATTTCATCCGCGATGCCGACAGGCAGGAACGGCCTCTTGCAACGATGGTGAAGCCGCACACATTCGAGGCGGTGACCGAGATCACGGTGTTCGCGCCGGACCACCCGCGCCTCCTGTCGATCATCGCCGGTGCCTGCTCGGCAGCCGGCGCGAACATTGTCGACGCGCAGATTTTCACCACCACCCATGGTCGCGCGCTGGATACGATCCTGATCAACCGCGAGTTCGATTTCGATGCCGATGAGCGCCGACGGGCCGAAAGCGTGCGCAGGCTCATCGAGGATGTCCTCTCGGGCAAATCCTATCTGCCCGACATGATCGAGAAGCGCGCAAAACCGCGCCGCGGCACCCGCGCCTTCCGCGTCGAGCCGCGCGTTGAGATCGGCAACACGCTGTCGAACCGTTTTTCCGTTGTCGAGGTGAGGGGGCTCGATCGTCCGGGGCTGCTTTCGGAAGTAACCGAAACGCTGTCCGACCTCTCGCTCGACATTGCCTCGGCACACATCACGACGTTTGGCGAGAAAGTGATCGACACATTCTACGTGACCGATCTCACCGGCCAGAAGATCGTCAGCACCGACAGACTGGATGCGATCCGCAAGGCGCTTTTGAAAACGCTGGAAAGCGGCGTGGAGCGATCGGTGAGAGGCAAATCGCGGACGGCTGCCGAATGAGCATGGTGGCGGGGGAGGAAGCCTTGCAGGGCGGCGGCGGGAGCAGCGTTCCGGCGTGGACCCCCGGGACAAGCCCGAGGATGACGACGGGGTTGGTTGGCCGATCACTCGTATATGCAGCGACGCAGGCACTACTGAAGAAGCTCGTCATCCTCGGGCTTGACCCGAGGATCCATGCCAGCGCATCTCAGCATTGCAATTCTTTGGATTGCAGCCCCCATCCCGCACCCATTTTCAGGTCTTCGCTCCCATGAGTCTCATCGGAAAATTCGCCAGTGTCGGCAGCGCGACCATGGCAAGCCGCATCCTCGGCTTTGCGCGCGAAGCGCTGATTGCGGCCGCCATTGGCGTTGGCCCGGTTACGGACGCCTTCTATGCTGCGTTCCGCTTTCCCAACCTCTTCCGCCGGCTCTTCGCCGAAGGGGCGTTCAACACTGCCTTCATTCCGCTTTTCGCCAAGGAGATGGAGGGCGGTGGTGTTGAGGCCGCCCGGCGCTTTGGCGAGGATGTGCTGGCCGTTCTGATGATGGTGCTTCTGGCGCTTTCGGCCGCCGCCATGCTCGCAATGCCGTTTCTGGTCTCAACCATCATCGCACCGGGCTTTGCCGCTTCGCCGGAGAAGTTCGACCTGACGGTGATCATGACGCGGATCATGTTCCCCTATCTGTTCTGCATGTCGCTGGTCGCCATGTTCTCCGGCATTCTGAATGCGATGCGCCACTATTTCCTGGCGGCATTGGTGCCGACGCTTCTCAATGTGATTTTGATCGGGGTTCTGCTCGTCGCGCTTTTCTGGCAGTTCGACCCGCGCCAGACGGGCATCTGGCTTGCCTGGGGCGTGTTCGCCTCGGGTCTGGCACAGCTGTTCTTTCTGATACAGGGTGCGCGTCACGCGGGCTACTCCATGCGGGTGCGGCGTCCGCGCCTCACGCCTGGTGTAAAACGCCTGCTTGTGCTCATGGCGCCGGCGCTTCTGACCGGCGGCATCATGCAGATCAACCTGCTGGTCGGGCAGATCATCGCCTCCACTCAGGGCAACGCCATCGGCCTCCTGAACTTCGCCGACCGCATCAACCAGCTGCCGCTTGGCGTCATCGGCATTGCCGTGGGCGTGGTGCTTCTGCCGGAGCTTTCCCGCGCCCTGAAGGCTGGCGATCACGCCGACGCGCAGCACCTGCAGAACCGCTCCATGGAGTTCGCGCTGGGGCTCACACTGCCGGCCGCCGTAGGGCTCATGGTCATGCCGGCGCCGATCGTCGCTCTTCTGTATGAGCGTGGTCAGTTTACCGCGCTCGATACGGCTATGACGGCAGCGGCGCTCGCCGCCTTCGCCAGCGGTTTGCCGGCCTATGTGCTGACGAAAGTGTTCCAGCCGGCGTTCTTCGCGCGCGAAGACATGAGAACGCCGATGTGGTTCTCGCTGGTCACGGTTGTTGTGAACATTGCAGCTAGCCTGCTCTTCTTCCCCGTCTACGGCCATGTGGCGATCGCCGCGGCAACCTCGCTTTCAGCCTGGGTGAATGTGCTTCTTCTGGCGGTCACCCTTTGGCGGCGCGGCGATTTCCGACCTTCGTCGCTAACCCTGCGGCGCATCGCTTTCATGCTGCTCGCCAGCGCAGTGATGGGCGTGGTCGTCTGGGGAATGCTGACAGGTCTACCGCAGTTTGTCGGGCACGACCTTCTGATCGTACGCATTCTCACCGTTGTCGCCATCGTCGTGCTCGCGGCGATTGCCTATTTCGGCGTGGCGCTTGCAACCGGTGGGATCGACCGGAAGGAGCTTGCCCGTGCCCGGCGACGGGACCGCAAGAACGTCTCCCATTAACGGAATGCGAAGGCGGTGCATCTAGCATTGCCTTCATCATTCCGGGGGAGAGGCATGCAGCAACGGCTCTACTATATCGATTTTCTGCGTGTCTCCGCGTTCATGCTGCTGATCGCCTATCACGCTTCGGTCGCCTTCTTCCCGGACATGAAATGGCTGATCGAGGCGCCGGAGGGCAGCGCCACCTTGTCGCTGATCATGAAACACCCACGCGCCTGGCGGCTTGCCCTGCTTTTCTTCGTGTCAGGCATGGGCACCTGGTTCGTCTATCGACGGTGCGACGATCTCAGCTTTCTGACCGGCCGGTTCATGCGCCTCTTCCCGCCGCTGATCTTCGCCATGTGCGTCATCATCGTGCCGCAGGTCTGGTATGAACGCATGTATGAGGAGGGTTATCAGGGCTCCTTGCTCACCTTCTGGCTCACGCGCTATTTCACCGAAGGCAAATATCCCGACGGGAATTTCACCTGGGCGCATATGTGGTTCGTTGCCTATCTGCTGGTGATGACCATCGTCTGCTATCCGGTTTTCCGGCTGATCGATCAGCCCTTCATGAAGCCGGTGACCGACTGGTTTCAACGGGTGGCAGGCTCCGGATCGGTCTACCTGCTCTTCCTACTGCCGCTCGTGCTCAATCTTGTGCTGTCGCCCGTTTTCCCGCGCCAGACCAATGCGCTCTACAATGACGGCGCCTGGTTTGCGGTATGGGCGAGCTGGTTCGGGCTTGGCTTTCTTTTCGCCAGATACCATCAAGCGCTGATTGGGAATGTCGTGGGTTTACGCTGGCAAAGCGCCGGGTTGGCAGCAGCGCTGACGGCGGCGCTCTACCTCTTCTCATGGACCGGAGCCGGCGGTGCTTTCATCGGCGACTATGAAACCATGACGCCGCTCTTCAAGACGCTCCTGATGGCGCTGGCATGGACGATGATCCTGGCGCTGTGCGGGTTTACGGCGAAGCATCTGAACGCACCGAGTGTTACTGTCTCATGGCTCAACCGCAAGGTCTTTCCACTTTACATCGTGCATCAGACCGTGGTTCTGGCCGCGCTCTATTATGTTCTGCCGCTCGGACTTGGCGTCTGGACCGAATATGCGTTGGTTCTGACTGCGACGTTTGCCGGCTCGTTCCTGTTCGCCATCGCGGTTGAGTGGCTGCCCGGCCGGAGCGGCATTCTGGCGGGGCTCGCACCGCGCGGTCGGCCCTTGCCCGCCGGCGGAGCGGAAACGCAATCGGTGCGTGGGGCTTGATTGCCGGTTTCGCGTCGTTCATAAGCCATGGCGCGCGGTTTTCGCGCTTCAAAAGGCATTCAGGAACGATCCATGAGCGAATTCAGGGAGCTCGTCTTCTCCGGCGTTCAGCCGACGGGCAATCTTCACCTCGGCAATTATCTGGGCGCGCTGCAGAAGTTTGTCGCGCTGCAGGACAGCCATGAGTGCATCTATTGTGTCGTCGATCTGCACTCGCTGACCGCGACCATGGCGCATGACGATCTGGCCGACCAGACGCGTTCGATCACCGCCGCCTTCCTGGCGAGCGGCATCGACCCGAAGAAGAACATCGTCTTCAACCAGAGTCAGGTGCTGCAGCACGCAGAACTCGCATGGATATTCAACTGCGTCGCGCGCATCGGCTGGATGAACCGCATGACGCAGTTCAAGGACAAGGCCGGCAAGGACCGTGAGAACGCGTCCCTCGGTCTGCTCGCCTATCCGAGCCTGATGGCGGCTGACATTCTCGTCTACCGCGCCACCCACGTTCCGGTAGGGGACGATCAGAAGCAGCACCTCGAGCTGACGCGCGACATTGCGCAGAAATTCAACAATGACTTCTCCGGGCGCATTGCCGAGCTTGGCTATGGCGTGGAGATGGAGGTGGGCGAAGAAAAGGTGAACGGCTTCTTCCCGCTCACCGAACCGCTCATCGAAGGCGCGATCACCCGTGTGATGAGCTGCGTGACGGCTCCAAGAAGATGTCCAAATCGGACCCGTCCGACCTGTCGCGCATCAATCTTACGGACGACGCCGACGCCATCGCCAAAAAGATCAAGAAGGCAAAGACCGATCCCGAGGCTCTGCCTTCAGAAGTGGACGGCCTGGCCGAGCGGCCCGAGGCGCAGAACCTTGTTGGCATCTATGCCGCGCTTTCCGGTGCCACCAAGGCGGATGTGCTTGCGGAGTTCGGTGGGCGGCAATTCTCCGAGTTCAAGCCGGCGCTGGCGGAGCTTGCGGTCGAGAAACTCTCGCCGATCGCCGGCGAGATGCGCCGCATTCTTGCGGATCCGGCTTATATTGACGGTGTTCTGCGTGAAGGCGCCGGCCGGGCGCGCGAGAAGGCGGAAGCGACCATGAAGATGGTGCGCGAGATCATCGGGCTCATCGACGGGTGAGCCCTTTGAACACCCCGTCTTGCCGAAAGCCGTTCGCGATGGCAGATTGCGCGGAAATGGCGGGTCACTCGCCGGCGAAACAGGACGTGTGAATGGTCTCCAAGCGACTGATCCGCGAGGCGGGACACCGCCGCAAGTTCCTTGCCATCATTGATGACACGCCCGAATGCGAGCGGGCCGTTGCCTACGCGGCGCGGCGCGCCCAGTCGACAAATGGCGTTCTGGTGCTTCTTTTCGTGATCGAACCCGGCGACTTCCAGCACTGGCTGGGGGTCGAGCAGATCATGCGTGAGGAAGCGACGGCAACGGCCAATGCAGCACTCGACACGCATGCCACCAAGGTGCGCGAGACAATCGGCATCGAGCCGGAACTCGTGGTGCGCGAAGGCAAGTCCGCCGACGAGATTCACAAGCTGATCGAAGAGGACCAGGACATCGCCATCCTCGTTCTGGCAGCGGGCAGTTCCAAGGAAGGGCCGGGGCCGCTGGTCTCGTCCATTGCCGGTAAGACGGCCGCTTTTCCCATCCCCGTCACCGTCGTGCCGCAGAATCTGAGCGACGAGGAAATCGAAAGCCTGGCATAGGGGCGCGACGCTCCCCATATGTGCGCTTGAACACCGGAGCGATTCCACCTATTTTAGAATCATTCCAAGAAACGCCAGATCGGAAAACCACCATGTTCATTCAGACTGAAGCGACCCCCAATCCCGCGACGCTGAAATTCCTGCCTGGCCGGGTGGTTCTGGAAGAAGGAACGGCCGATTTCCGCGAGGCGGAGTCGGCGGCAGAGACATCGCCGCTGGCCGAGCGGCTGTTTTCGGTCTCCGGCGTGACTGGAGTCTTCTTCGGTTATGACTTCATTACCGTCACCAAAGAGGACGGTCCGGACTGGCAGCATCTGAAGCCGGCCATTCTTGGCACCATCATGGAGCACTTCATGTCGGGCCAGCCGGTCATGGCCAAGGCAGGGCTCGGCGGCCTTCCGGTTTCCGACGAAGGCGAGTTCTACGACGAGGCGGATGAGGAAATTGTTTCGACCATCAAGGAGCTGCTCGATACGCGTGTACGCCCGGCGGTTGCCCAGGATGGCGGCGACATCACTTTTCGCGGCTACGAGAAGGGCACCGTCTTTCTGCATATGAAAGGTGCCTGCGCGGGCTGCCCGTCTTCCACGGCCACGTTGAAGCACGGCATCCAGAACCTGCTCCATCATTTCGTTCCGGAAGTTCGGGAAGTCGAACAGGTGCTCTGATCGCTCCCGCGTCAGGATCAAGACAAGAAAAAACCGGGCTCCAGAGCCCGGTTTTTTTCAGGGTCGGATCGACTGACCCCGGTCGCTGAGACGGTTTCTACCGCTTAACGATTACTTTAGCACCAACTTCGGTACGGTTGTAAAGGTCAATGATGTCCTGATTCATCAATCTGATGCATCCCGACGACATTGCCTTGCCGATGGAGCGCCATTCCGGCGTGCCGTGCAGGCGATAGCCGGTGTCGCCACCGCGGTTGAACAGATAGAGCGCGCGTGCGCCGAGCGGATTGGACAGGCCGGGCGGCATGCCGCGGCGCCATTTCGCCAGCTCCGGCTGACGGCCGATCATCGCAGACGGCGGCGTCCAGGTCGGCCACTCGCGCTTCATGGCGATGCGCGCCGTGCCCGCCCATTCAAAGCCCTCACGACCAACGCCGATGCCATAGCGCATGGCTTTGCCGCCATCCATCACGAGGTAGAGAAACTTGGCATTGGTGTCGACAATGATGGTGCCAGGCTTTTCCTTGGTTTCGTAGGAAACAATCTGACGGTGATACTGGCGGGGAACTTCATTGATCGGAATGCGGGGAAGCTGGTAGCCAGCGTCTTTCACCGTGCCGTAGTCGGACGTGAAAACCTTGAAAGGACCGCCCGTCGTACAGCCGGCAAGTGCCGTTGCAAGCCCCAGTGCCGCAGCGACGGCGATGGATTTGAATTTCATGTGTTCCCCCAGCCCGGATACCTTAATTATGCCTGAAGCGCGTCGTAATCTGATCATCATTGTTAAATTCTTGGTTAACAAATTGCCAAGGCTTAGGCCGCGCTGACGTAGCGGAAGCCCCTTATTGACTCACATTATTGCAAACAGGCAACACAATCCCCAGTTTCTGCATTGATGAAAGCGCAGGAGTCGCATCATGAATGTTGGACAGGCCGCCCGCCGTTCGGGATTACCGGCTAAGACGATTCGCTATTATGAGGAAATTGGCTTGATAGCACCGCAGCGTGCGGGCAACGGCTATCGCGCCTACAGCGATCAGGACCTCCATTTTCTGACATTTCTGAAGCGCGCGCGGGGGCTTGGCTTCTCCATCGACGAATGCCGGCAACTCATGGCTCTCTATCGGGATAAAGAGCGGGCAAGCCAGGACGTGCGCGATATAGCCGTGTCCCATGTGGCGGCAATCGACGACAAGATCGCTGAACTGCAATCCATGCGCGCAGTTCTCAACAAGCTGATCCTTGCCTGCCGGGGCGATGAACGTCCGGATTGCCCAATCCTCAATGACATCGCCGGAGCACGGTAAGGCTTCAAACGGGGCTATGAGGATGGCATAATTCCGCAATGCCGATCATCTCTCCGATTCCCGTCAACCCTCTGGCCGATGGGCGCCAGTCGGATCGCGCCATGGTCATCCGACGCGGCGTGCAACGCCTGCTGATGAGCATGGGGGCCGTTGTGTTGCCGGAGTTGACGCTTGCCACCGGTCGTCGCGCCGATCTCGTGGCGCTGACGCGGAAAGGCGATATCTGGATCATCGAGATCAAGTCGTCGGTTGAGGATTTTCGAGTGGATCGGAAATGGCCGGATTACCGCCAGCACTCCGATCGCTTCTTCTTTGCGACCCACCCGGAAGTGCCGGCAGAGATTTTCCCCGAGGAGTGCGGTTTTATCCTGTCTGACGGCTATGGGGCCGAGATCCTCCGCGAGCCCGACGAACACCGGCTCGCCGCCGCCACACGCAAGGCGATGATGCTGCGCTTTGCGCGGGCGGGTGCGGCGCGCGTCACCGCTGCGGAGCTTGCCGGTATCGAGGTCCCGCTTGCCGAAGGCGAGGTGGGCTGAAGCTCAGGGTGTGATGGGTGCGCGGCCCGTCGCCAGTGCATGGTCGAGATATTCGACACGGTCCTGCCCGAAGAACGCCTCGCCGTTCAGCACATAGGTGGGCACGCCAACTGCATCGGCCTCGACCGCGTCTTTCGTATTCTGCGCGCGGATTGCGGCAATCGCTTCGCTTTGGGCGGCTTCGAGAATGGATGCGGCGTCGAACTTCTCCAGTTCCAGATATTTCGCCAGCGTGTCGGGATCGGCGATGTTCTCCTCGTTCGCCCACACGGCGGCGAAAACACGCTCCATATAGCTCATGGGGTCGTGCCCTCCGGCGACCAGGGCCGCAATCACATGGTCTGAAAGAGCCGGGTCGACAGGCCAATGCCTTGGCGTCTTGTTGATGGGCATGCCGCGGAAATCCGCGATGCGCTGCAGTTCGACCAGTCGCAGTCGCTGGCGCACCGGAGGGCGCTTTGCCGGCGGGACCGCACCGGAAATCTCCCACACACCCATCAGGTTGACCGGCTTCACCCGCACGGTCGCGCCATGTTTGGACAGAACCGTCCGCAGTGGCCGATGACCCAGATAGGTGAAGGGCGAAGCGGAAGTGAAATAGTAGTCGACGGTGGCTGGCATGAGTGTCTCCGGTACATTTTCCGAGGCTGAAACTAGGGTCAGGACCTATTAATATGGTCGCAATGGTCGGCCTGATTTGTGCGGATACGCGAAGCAAGACCACAGGAAGACTTCATGTCTTTCAAGGTCTTGCGACAAAGTAGGCCGTGCAAATCAGGCCGATCCGAAGGACGCTCGATAGACCGGCGACCTGCCACGTCAAACCCCTTGACCGGGAGAAGGACCCCGCTCTGCGGGCTTTTCCTTGCATCTCTTGGTCTATCGATCGCCATTGTGGTCATATTAATGGGTCCTGACCCTAGCGAGCCAGGCGCCGCACCGATAGACGTCAGGCCAACACTTTTGCGCGAGCGCGCAGGCCCTGATGCGAGGCCATGAAAGCCTTTTCCTCGTCATTTGGAGCGCGCGGTGCCGTATCGACGCCGAGCGCGCTCATCAACTCGTCCATCGGAACGAAGCGCTTTCCGCGATAATCGTAAACACCTCCGGTGGTGAGGATCATGGCGGCGATACGTCCGTCCTGGAGGACGAAACGATGCTGTCCAATGATCTGCGTGCCGTCCCACGTCTCGATGGTGGAGACCACATCGAAACGCTGCCACAGGCGAACCTCGCGCACATAGGCCGTCTGAAGTCCGCCAAGCAGCGGCGCCCAGCCGCGTTCGCGGGCTGCCGCCACCAGACCGCTGCGCAGAAAAATGTCGATCCGCCCCATATCCGCCAGCATCATGTAGCGGGCGTTGTTGAGGTGGATATTCATGTCGATGTCGGTCGGCAGGCAGCGGAACGAGAGCGTGCTCTCATCGCCCAGCCGGTAGACGCCCCGGCTCTTGCGTGTGGCTGCCACACGAAGAAGACGCATCCAGACATACATGGTTTTCTATCCTGACGGGTTTGGTGTGGCGGCTGGCGCTCAACGAGCCTCAAGCGAGGCTGCGACCTGTGGCGCTGCACTATCTATCGTCCCGGATGCGGTTCCGTATCCGGGACGGTGTTTTCGCTTCAAGCGGTGGGCCTCAGGCGGCTTTCTTCTCCGCCGCCTTTTCAGGCGCGAAGCGCTGGTAGAAGGTCTCGCCGCTCTCAGCCATGTCCAGCAGGAGCTTCGGGGCTTTGAACTGCTTGCCGTACTTCTTCTGCAGGCGCTTGGTCATGGCAACGAAGGCATCAGCACCCATCCCATCAATGTAGGACAGCGCGCCGCCCGTATAGGGTGCGAAGCCGAAGGCGAGGATGGAGCCGACATCCGCCTCGCGCGGATCGACGACAATGCCTTCTTCCATGATGCGGGCCGCTTCCAGCGCGATCGTGGCCAGGAAACGCTCCTGCAGTTCCTCGACATCGATCTTGTCCGGGTTCTTCTGCGGATAGAGATCCTTCAGGCCGGCCCAGAGATGCTTCTTTGCAGCTTTGCCGGATAGTCATAGAAGCCCTTGCCGTTCTTGCGGCCAAGGCGGCCATGCTTGTCGACCAGCGTGTCGATCAGCTCCATGTGGCGCGGGTCGACGGCCTTGGGGCCGAGATCGCGCACGGTCTGCTTCATGATCTTCTGGGCGAGATCGACAGCCGTCTCATCGGTGAGCGCAAGCGGGCCAATTGGCATGCCGGCCATCTTCGCCGCATTCTCCACCATCGGGGCGGGTACGCCCTCGATGACCATGGAGAAGGCCTCCTGCATGTAGCGCAGGACGCAGCGATTGACGTAGAAGCCGCGCGTATCGTTGACCACGATGGGCGTCTTCTTGATGGCGCGCACATAGTCCATCGCCATGGCCAGCGCCTTGTCGCCGGTCTTCTTGCCCATGATGATCTCCACCAGCATCATCTTGTCGACGGGGGAGAAGAAGTGGATGCCGATGAAGTTCTTCGGGCGTTTGGAGTTTTTCGCCAGGCCGGAGATCGGAATGGTAGAGGTGTTGGAGGCGAAGACGGCGGACGGCTTCAGAACCGCCTCGGCCTTCTCTGTCGCCGTTTTCTTGATCTCCGAATCCTCGAACACCGCCTCGATCACCAGATCGCAGCCTTCAAGCTCGGCATAATCGTCACTCGGTGTGATGAGGGAGAGGAGCTTTTCCTTGTCTTCGGCGGTGGCGCGGCCCTTCTTGATGGCCTTGTCCATCAGGTCGGCCGAATGCGCCTTGCCCTTTTCGGCGGATGCCGTGTCGCGGTCGATCAGAACGACCGGAATGCCGGCTTTGGCCGTGACGAAGGCGATGCCTGCGCCCATGAAGCCGGCGCCCAGAACCCCGATTTTCCTGAGCTTCTTCGCTGGCACGTCGTCCGGACGGCGCGCGCCCTTGTTGAGCTCCTGCAGCGAGACGAAGAGCGAGCGGATCATCATCTTCGCTTCGGTCGTCTGCATGATCTCGGTGAAATAGCGCTGCTCGATGGTCAGCGCGGTATCGAAGGGCACCAGCATGCCCTCATAGACGCATTTCAGGATCGCAGCTGCTGCCGGGTAATTGTTGTAGGTCTCACGGCGCAGGATGGCGATTGCCGGCGGCCAGAGGTTTGCGCCTGCTGCCGAGTAGACGGGGCCGCCGGGCAGTTTGAAGCCCTTCTCGTCCCACGGCTGAACCGGGCTGAGGCCGTCGAGGACCATCTTCTTCGCCGTCTCGACCAGCTTCTTCGGCGCGGCGATCTCGTGGATCAGCCCCATGGCCTTCGCCTTCTGCGGCGTCAGCGTCTGGCCGGTGGTCAGCATCTGCAGGGCTTCCTGCGGCTTGGCAAGGCGTGGCACGCGTTGGGTGCCGCCCGCGCCGGGGAAAATGCCCACCTTCACTTCAGGAAGCGCCATCTTCACTGCCGGGCTGTCGGCTGCGACGCGGCCATGGCAGGCGAGCGACAGCTCGAAAGCGCCGCCCATGCAGGTGCCGTTGATGGCCGAGACCCACGGCTTGCCGGAGGTTTCAAGCTTGCGCCAGAGCCAGCCCATGCGGCCGGCATTGTCGAACAGAAGCTTGACCGCCTTCTTGCGGTCCTTGGCCTTTTCCTTCTCGAACTGGCCGAGCATTTTCTGCAGCATGGTCAGGTCCGCGCCGCCGGAAAAGGTCTCCTTGCCCGAGGTGATGACAGCACCCTTGATCGCATCGCTGCCGGCAACCTGGTCGATGATCGCGTCCAGCTCGTTCATCACCTCTTCGGTGAAGACGTTCATGGAGCGGTCCGGCATGTCCCAGGTGACGAGCGCGATGCCGTCTGCTTCCACGTCAACGGTGAAATTCTTGTAGTCGGTCATGGTCTGATCTCTCCCCGACAGCTCAAACGCGTTCGATGATGGTTGCGGTGCCCATGCCCGCGCCGATGCACAGCGTCACGAGCGCAGTGTTCAGGTCGCGGCGCTCAAGCTCGTCGAGAACCGTGCCGAAAATCATCGCGCCGGTCGCACCCAGCGGGTGGCCCATGGCGATTGCGCCGCCATTCACATTGATCCGGTCATGGTCGATCTCGAAGGCTTGCATGTAACGCAGCACCACCGAGGCGAAAGCCTCGTTCAGCTCGAACAGGTCGATGTCCGAAAGCTTCATCCTGGCTTTCTTCAGAAGCTTTTCCGTCACGTCGACCGGGCCGGTCAGCATGATCGCTGGCTCGGAGCCGATATTGGTGAAGGCGCGGATCCTTGCGCGCGGCGCGAGCCCCATGGATTTGCCGGCCTTGCGCGAACCGAGCAGCACGGCGGCCGCGCCATCGACGATGCCCGACGAGTTGCCGGCGTGGTGCACATGGTTGATGCTTTCAAGCTCCGGATAGCGCTGCACGGCCACGGCGTCGAAACCGCCCATTTCGCCGGGCATCACGAAGGATGGATTCAACTGGCCAAGCGCCTGCATGTCGGTGCCGGGGCGCATGTGCTCGTCATGATCGAGAATAGTCAGGCCGTTCTGGTCTTCCACGGGGATCACCGACTTCTTGAAATAGCCCTTGTCCCAGGAGTTCTTGGCGCGCTTCTGGCTTTCCACGGCATAGGCGTCCACATCGTCGCGGGAAAAGCCGTATTTCGTGGCGATCAGGTCTGCGGACACGCCCTGCGGCATGAAATAGGAGGGGATGCCGACCGAAGGGTCCATGAACCATGCGCCGCCGGACATGCCCATGCCGACGCGCGACATGCTCTCCACGCCGCCGGCAATGACGATTTCGTCGGAGCCGCCGGCGATCTTGGCCGCGCCCAGATTGATGGCGTCGAGGCCCGATGCGCAGAAGCGCGAGATCTGCATGCCCGGAGCCGCGTTCGCGTAGCGCGCCTCGAAGGCGGCCGAGCGCGGGATCACGGAGCCGGCTTCACCGACCGGATCGACGCAGCCGAAAATGATGTCGTCCACCTTGGCGGTGTCGAGGCCGTTGCGGTCGCGCACGGCTTCCAGAACTTTCGCGCCAAGGCGCACGGCGGGCACCTCGTGCAGCGAACCGTCCTTCTTCCCGCGTCCGCGCGGCGTGCGCACGGCGTCATATACATAAGCGTCAGCCATATCGGTCTCCCTGCTTTACCGACCCAACGCGGGGTCGTGCGATTGGTTCAAAGGGTTCTGGCGATCACCAGCTTCATGATCTCGTTGGTGCCGCCATAGATGCGCTGCACGCGGGCGTCGCGATACATGCGCGCGATGGGATATTCGTTCATATAGCCATAGCCGCCGTGGAGCTGCAGGCATTCGTCGACCACCTTGCACTGCAGGTCGGTGAGCCAGTATTTGACCATGGAGGCGGTGGCGGTATCGAGATTGCCGGCGAGGTGACGTGCCACGCAATCATTGTAGAAAACGCGGCCGACCGTTGCCTCGGTTTTCAGTTCCGCCAGTTTGAACTGGGTGTTCTGAAAGTCGATCACCTTCTGGCCGAAGGCCTTGCGCTCTTTCACATAGTCGATGGTGACGGCCAGAGCGCGCTCGATCATGGCTATCGCCTGGGCGCCGATCAGAAGCCGCTCCTGCGGGAGTTGCTGCATGAGCTGCACAAAGCCCTGGCCTTCCTCATGACCGAGAAGATTGGCGGTTGGCACACGCACATCGTTGAAGAAGAGTTCCGAAGTGTCGTTGGACTTGAGGCCGATCTTGTCGAGGTTGCGACCGCGCTCAAACCCTTCGGTCTCGTCGGTTTCGACCACGATCAGGGATGTGCCCTTCGCGCCCTGGCTAGGGTCCGTCTTGGCCACCACGATAACGAGATTGGCTAACTGCCCGTTGGTGATGAAGGTCTTGGAGCCGTTGAGGCGGTAATGGTTTCCGTCCTTCTCCGCCCGCGTTTTCACACCCTGAAGATCGGACCCGGCGCCGGGTTCGGTCATGGCGATTGCGCCGATCAACTCGCCGCTCGCGAGCTTCGGCAGCCAGCGCTGCTTCTGCTCTTCCGAGCCGTAATGGAGGATGTATGGCGCGACGATGGCGTTGTGGAGCGCAATGCCGAAACCATCGACGCCCACATGGCTGATCGCTTCGATGATCGCGCTTTCATGGGCGTAGGCGCCGCCCGCACCGCCATGCTCCTCCGGCATCGAGGCGCAGAGAAGGCCCGCAGCGCCGGCTTTCTCCCAGCTTGCGCGGTCGAAGATCTCCGCTTTCTCGAACGCTTCATAGTGAGGCGCAATCTCTTCCGTCAGGAAGCGGCTCGCCATGTCATAGAGCATGGCGACGTCTTCACCGGCCCAGTCGGGCCGAGAAAGGCCAAGTACGGACTGTGGGTCTGCCACTCTACGCCTCCTCGCTGACAACGCTGCGCACTAGCGTAGGCACGCTAGAACGAGCACGGCTTTCATACCAGTCAAAACGCCTCTTCCGGCAGGGCCATCATCGCGTCGGCGCCGGTGGAGATACGGGCGAGGTGCGCCGCCGTTTCGGGCATGACGCGCTCCATGAAATACCGGCCGGTGGCGATCTTGGCCTCAAGGAACGAGGCGTCGCCGTTGGCACCCGCGGCAATCTGCTCCTGCGCTTGCTTGACCATTCGGCCCCACATGTAGCCAAGCGCCATAAGGCCCATCAGATGCATGTAGTCGTAGGAGGCCGCACCCGCATTGTCAGGCTTCTGGACCGCGTTCTGCATCAGCCAGAGCGAAGCGGCCTGCAGGTCGTTAAGGCCTTTCTTGAGCGCCTTCGTGAAGGGGGCCATCGCCTCGTCGTCACGATGGGCCTCACAGAAATCGCCGACTTCCTTGAAGAAGGCCTGTGCGGCGCGGCCACCTTTGGCCGGCAGTTTGCGGCCCACCAGGTCCAGCGCCTGAATGCCGTTCGCGCCCTCGTAGATCATGGCGATGCGGGCGTCACGCACGAACTGGCTCATGCCATGTTCCTCGATATATCCGTGACCGCCGAACAGCTGCTGCGCCATGACGGCGTGCTCGAACCCCTTGTCGGTGAGAACGCCCTTGATCACGGGCGTCATCAGCGCCAGGAGATCGGATGCCGCTTCGCGGTCCTTCTCGTCTTCGGAGAGATGCGCGATGTCTGATTTGAGCGCGGTCCACAGGATCAGCGCACGTCCGGCCTCGTTGAAGGCGCGCATGGTCATCAGATTGCGGCGCACATCCGGGTGGACGATGATCGGATCGGCCTTCTTTTCCGGTGCTCTCGGCCCTGTGAGCGAGCGGCCCTGTAGACGTTCGCGGGCATATTCCACCGCGCCCTGATAGGCAGCCTCGCCGACGGCGTGGCCCTGCAGGCCGACGCCGAGGCGCGCCTCGTTCATCATCGTGAACATGGCTTTGAGGCCGCCATGCTCCTCGCCAAGCAGATAGCCGGTGGCGTCGTCATAATTCATGACGCAGGTGGCATTGCCGTGAATGCCCATCTTTTCCTCGATGGCTCCGCAGGAAACCGCGTTGCGCGCACCGGGCGTGCCGGCATCGTCGATCATCACCTTAGGCACGATGAAGAGCGAGATGCCCTTCACGCCGGCGGGTGCACCCTCGATGCGAGCCAGAACCAGATGGATGATGTTTTCCGAGAGATCGTGCTCGCCCGCGGAAATGAAGATCTTCTGGCCGGAAATTTTGTAGCTTCCGTCGCCGTTTGGCACGGCTTTGGAAGTCAGAAGGCCCAGATCGGTGCCGCAATGAGGCTCGGTCAGGTTCATGGTGCCGGTCCAGGTGCCTTCCACCATCTTCGGCAGCCACTTCTGCTTCTGCTCCTCGGTCCCATGTGTAAGGATCGCTGCGATGGCGCCCTGTGTGAGGCCCGGATACATCATCAGCGCCATATTGGCGGAAACCAGATACTCGCTGACGGCCGAGTGCACCGTGTAGGGGAGGCCCTGGCCGCCGTATTCTGCAGGCACGGAAAGGCCCAGCCAGCCGCCTTCGCAATATTGACGGTAGGCATCACCAAAGCCCTTCGGCGTCGTGACGGAACCATCCTCATGGCGGGTGCAGCCTTCGATGTCGCCTGTGCGATTGAGCGGCTGCATGACGTTTTCGGCCAGCTTCGCGCCTTCGCTCAGGATCGCTTCGACGATGTCCGGCGAGGCGTCGGCAAAGCCCGGCAGATTGTCGTAATTGCCGTAGCCAAGAACATCGTTGAGCACGAACAGCGTATCGCGCACGGGCGCACTGTAGGTCGGCATGAGACTCCTCCAGCTCTCGGAACAAAGGCGCGAACAGAGCTTTCGCGCAGCATCGGAAGCGCTCTAGCAAATTTTGACGTTTGCGTAAACGTCAAAAACGACGCGCGGCGTCACAAAGCCCCGTGCCGACCAGTGCCGGCACGGTGAGTTCTGGAATGAAACTGAAGCTGCGGCCCCGCAGCGGAGAGCGCGCCGGAGCAATCTGCAGTCAGGTGGAATGGCCTGACATCTGCAGAAATTCAGATGATGACAGGGCGTCCGGGCGGTTTGTCCCCGGCATCTGCCTCCCGTCCAGATTGGTCGTGTGCGCAAATGCCGGGTAGAGAAAAACCGCTGGCGGTGTTCCGCCGGTCTTCAGTCCGGATGTGTCGGACGAAATCAGCCGGCGGTGCCCAGAGCCGAGGCGGTATTCAGCCGGGCGCCGACGTCCGCGATCAGCTTCTTCAGCTCGGAAATCGCATCCTCGATGGAGCGATGCTGTTTCTGAAGCCGCACCATCTGGCGTTCGGATTTCGTCAGGACGAGTTGCAACTGCTCGACATTGCCCTCCGTGCGATCCGCCTTTGGGTCGTGAAGGTCAAGCACTTCCTTTATGTCGCTCAGCGAGAAGCCGATCTTACGGCCAAGCAAAATCTGCTGGAGGCGGAGCTTGTCGTTGCGCGAATAGAGGCGTGTCGTGCCCACGCGCTCCGGCGTCAGCAGGCCTTTGTCTTCGTAAAAGCGCAGGGCGCGAAGGGTGACGCCGAATTCGCGCGCCATCTCGCCAATGCGGGTGAATTCTTCGGAGGTCTCGGGAGAATCATTTCCCTCGGCGGTCTTTTCGACAGCCATTGCAATGTTCGTCATGATCACTGTTCCGTATCGAATGAACACTCCGGCGGGGAAACCGGAATGGTGACATGCCTGACGGCCAAACTTCGCCGACGGGCGAAGGACGCACCGCTCAGACACGTTTAGAAGGCGGGCTTATGCGTCGCAGAATA
Source organism: Nitratireductor aquibiodomus NL21 = JCM 21793 (assembly GCF_000615975.1). GTDB lineage: Bacteria > Pseudomonadota > Alphaproteobacteria > Rhizobiales > Rhizobiaceae > Nitratireductor > Nitratireductor aquibiodomus. The sequence continues at coordinate 21,903 of NZ_BAMP01000019.1, forward strand.
CGGCATTACAAGGGCCTTTGGCCAAATTGTGAACGGCTTGCCAACAACCTTTTTGCCGGATTTTCGCGCGTATGCTTAATCGCCGGTAAGAAATGTTAACTCCGTGTTTACCATGATCGGGGAATTGTGGACCCGTCAGCAGACCATGCCCGTTCGCGTTCGAAGCCTGGGCATGGCGGCCTGACCGTGGGTGTCTCTGAAGTGTTTGTCTTCTGCCTTACCGGCGTACCAAAGCTGAAGGGCCCGCGCGGCAAGAACTATCGATGGCCAACCGGCAACCGGTGGAGAGGCGGGCGTTCCGATGAACAACAAGCGTTCCTATCTGGAAAACATAAATGCCGGTCGTCGTCGGCGGCCAAGGGCCAACGCGTCTCTTAATGAGATCAACCGCACGCTGGAAGAGATGGAGCATCGGCTTGGACGTGCCACCGGTCGTTTCGATCAGCAGGCGGAGGAAAACGAGGTCGCTCGTCGCATCCAGGAACTGTCCGAAACGGTGTCCCAGACCTACGCCCGGCCCGGGGATCGCCCTGCGCCGCACCGGCACAAGGTCGCGCCGCAGGCCTATTTCGAGCGCGCCGCGCACGAGCTTGAGCGCAGCCACAGGCAGGAGCGCGAAGTCTCATCGATTGGCAGTATCGCCAGCGAGCTGAAGACCCTGCGCTCGGAGCTTCGTGATGCAATGCGCTCCGGCCTCAACGATGAATTCACCACGCTGCGCCGTGAACTGGCGGGCATTATGGCCTCGGTGCCCAACAGTGCGTTGAGCAGCGAGCTTGTGGTTGAATTTGAACGCCTCTCCAATGCCATCGCACAGCTTGCCGAGCGCAGCGATGACAAGAATGTCAAAATGCTGCGCCTGGAAATGGAGGAGTTGAAATCATCGATTTCCAATCTCGCGCGCGAAGAGACGCTGCGCGCCGTCGATCAGCGCTGGGACGCGCTCGACGATCGCTGGAGCGCGTTCGAGACTCGTGTTTCCAATGACATTCGCAGGAGCGACCCGGCGATTGAGATGCTGCATCAGCGCATCGAAGAGATCGCCCATGCGGTCAACAACCTGCCGGGATCCCTCTCGATCCAGTCGCTTGAGGACCGGGTACGCACGCTTGCGGGCGCACTCGACCAGTTGCTGGAGCGCAAGCAGCAGAGCAATCCCGAAGTTTATGCTGCCCTGGATGAACGTCTTGACGAGATCAGCAGGGCAATCGCGGCCTCCGCTCCGAAGGCGCAGGCTGCGAGTTTCGATCCACAGCCCTTCGAGCGTATCGAGGCGCGGATTTCCTCTCTCGCCAGTCAGGTGTCTGAACTGCTTTCTGAACGTTCGGGCGGCGAGGCGGTCGGCCAGCTCAGCGAACAGCTCTATTCGCTGTCGCAGCGTGTCGACGAAATCGCCCACCGTATCGACATGCCGGAACAGACTGTGGAACGCCTTGCCGGCCAGATCGCCGGCATCGCCGAAAAGCTCGATACCGCCCCGCAGCCGCAGATTGCGGAGCACATGCTGCGCGGCATTGAAGATCGGTTCGCGCATCTCTCCCAGCTCATTGAGGAGCGGCAGGGTGACGTCGCCGAGCAGGGTCGGACGCTGGTTGATGAGCTGGAACGCCGTCTGCAGGAGATTTCCGCGCGGATCGATGAGCGCGGCAATCCGGCTCACGACGAAGCGGGCATCATGGCGACGATCGACGCACGCTTCAACGAGCTGGCCGCGCGCCTCGACGTTGGCGCTGGTGAAGCCCGCGATGGTGAAGCGCTTCGTGCGCTCGAGGCACGGCTCGACGACATCTCGGGACGTTTGCAGGCCTCTTCTTCACAGGCCTCTTCCGTCGATCCCGAGGTGATCCGGAATCTCGAAGCGCAGGTGCGCAGCCTTTCTGAACACCTTTCGCGCCCGGGTGCCGACCTGCCGGAATTCGAGGATCTGGGCCCGCGTCTGGAGAACATCGAGCGCTCCATTCACGAGAACCGTGCCGCTGTTGTCGAAGCAGCGCGGCACGCTGCGGAGCAGGCGATCGGCGCACTCGGAAACGCTCCTCAGGCGGAGGCATTCGATCGTGAGCTGCGGGCAGAATTGCGGGCTCTTGAGGAACTTACGCGCAAGTCGGACGAACGCAACACCAAGACGTTTGAAGCCATTCACGACACGCTCCTCAAGATCGTCGACCGCATCGGCGCAGTGGAAACCACGTCGAAAGCCGGCGCGGGTAGCGATGCGACGAAAATCGCCGTTGCAGCCGCTCCCTCGATTTCGCCCGCTGGCGATGAGGCCGTGGAAACGGTGACGCGCGATTATGAGCCGGCACCAAACCGTTCACCGGCCGAGGCTGCCGCAGCTGCGGCCCGCGCGGCTCTGGATGAGGACGGGCAGAAGGAGCCGGTGAAACCAGAACGCACCTCGCTTCTGGGCGGTTTGTCACGGGCATGGAGCACGCGCGGCGAAAAGCAGCAGGCCGAGGCCGAGGTCGATGACGAGGTCTTCGAGGAAGCCGAGCTGGAGGCCGATGGAAGCCTCGAGGCGGTAGAGCTGGATGCTGAACGCATCAATGAGCCACTCGAACCAGGCTCCGGCGCTCCCGATCTCAATGCAATCCTGCGCCGTGTGCGTGATGAGAAGAAGGCACCGGTCCGCGCGGAGACGGATGACGCTGCGAAATCGGATTTCATTGCCGCGGCAAGACGGGCGGCGCAGGCTGCTGCCGCCGAGGCGGAGATTCTGAAGAAACGTCGGGCCGACGCCACCGAAGAAACCGGTCGCTTCGGCCTCGGGCGCCTGCTCAAGCGCAGCAGGAAGCCGCTTATGGTGATGCTCGGAGCCGGCATTGTCGCCGCCGGTGGATATCAGGTCGGCAAGGCATACCTGTCGAACTCGACATCCATCCCGATGCCAGTCGCAAGCGATAGTTCGATGCCGGAGCCAGCGGCCGTTGTGGCCGGCGCCAGCACCGCGGCGGAAGATCGCCGGGTGCGTGTCGTGGATGAGCAGCCGCTGGACGAAGCGTCTCCCAGCGAGGCAGTCGACGAGACGGTCGATACACTGGCCTCCATGCCGCAGATGGATGCACCTGCGCAGGGCAAGTTTGAGGAGCCGCTTTCAATAACCGAGACGGCCAACCTTCCCGAAGCACCGCCTGTGGAAGCCGTTCAAACGGTTTCGCTGGATGAAATCCCGATGGATGCCGGGCCGGTGCCGCTTCGTGAAGCGGCCGCGGCAGGAGATCCGAAGGCGTATTTCGAGATTGCCAGCCGCTATGCGGATGGACGCGGGACGACGGCGGACATGGCGAAGGCCGTCGAATGGTACACGAAGGCCGCCGAAGCCGGCTTCGCGCCCGCTCAATACCGGGTCGGTGATCTCTATCAGAAGGGTACCAGCGTCGAGCGTGACGCGGCAAAGGCGAAGATGTGGTTCCAGCTTGCGGCACAGCAGGGCAATGCGGGTGCCATGCACAATCTGGGTGTTCTCTACGCCATGGGTGCCGACGGGCCGGCAGACAACAGCTCTGCCGCACGCTGGTTCCTTGAAGCGGCGGAGCATGGCGTCAAGGACAGCCAGTTCAACCTTGGCATCCTTTCGGCCAAGGGCATGGGGGTGCCGCAGGACCTGACCGAAGCCTATAAGTGGTTTGCCATCGTCGCCAATGGCGGTGACAGGGACGCTGCCAGCAAACGCGACGAGATCGCGGCTGCTCTGTCACCGGAGAAACTGGAACAGGCGAAAAACAAGACCGCTTTGTGGAAAGCCAAATCCATCGACCCCGCCGTCAACATGGTTGATGTGCCTGAATCCTGGCGTGAGAGCCGTGAACTGACCGCCAGCGTCGACATGAAGAAGGCGGTCACCAACATTCAGCTTATCCTGAATCAGCAGGGGTTTGATGCGGGCAAGCCGGACGGCATCATGGGCGGCAAGACCAAGACGGCGATCAGCGCTTTCCAGAAGGCCAACGGCATGACGCCGACCGGAGAGGTCGATGAGGCGCTGGTGCGTGCGCTTCTGGAAAAGAACAAGGCAGCGGCCGCTGCTCAGTAGGGCAGCTTCGCATCTGATGGACAGCCGGCTTTTAGGGGCAGGACCCAAAGTGTGTCCGAACGGACGCACTTCACCTTCGCCGGGCAAGTCGTTCAAACTTTTCCCGATTTGGTGACAACTCGGTTTGACTTCGTGATCGCCAGAGCGCAGAACGGAAGCACGCATAACGCTTCCACATCTCGCCCGGCGCCGTCGTCGGGGAAACAATTATTCGGGTGCCGCGGGTGGGTATCTATCTCCCAATCGCCGAAATGTCCGTCAATGTCTTCGTGCTGCTGGCCATGGGCGGCGCGGTCGGCTTTCTCTCCGGCATGTTCGGCGTCGGCGGCGGGTTTCTCATCACGCCGCTCCTGATCTTCTACAACATCCCGCCCGCCATCGCGGTTGCCACCGGCGCCAACCAGGTGATCGCTTCATCTTTCTCTGGCGCGCTGGCGCATTTCAAGCGCAAGTCGCTCGATCTCAAGCTGGGCACGGTTTTGCTGGCCGGCGGCATTGTCGGTGCGTCGCTGGGTGTCTCCGTCTTCGCCTATCTGCGGCGACTGGGACAGCTCGACCTGATCGTCTCGCTGCTCTACGTGGCGTTCCTCGGCGTGGTCGGCGGTCTGATGCTGATGGAAAGCGTGCGCGCCATCAGGCGTTCGCGCGGCGGCCAGACGGTGACGCTGCGCAAGCCCGGTCAGCACAACTGGATCCATCGTCTGCCGCTGAAAATGCGCTTTCGCGCCTCAAAACTCTTTGTCAGCGTGATACCGGTACTGGCTTTGGGTGCGTTTATCGGTTTCCTGGCGTCGATCATGGGTGTCGGTGGCGGCTTCATCATGGTGCCGGCGCTGATCTACCTTCTGAAAGTGCCGACCAATGTCGTGATTGGCACGTCGCTGTTCCAGATCATTTTCGTGGCGGCTTTCACGACGATCATTCATTCGACAGCCAACCAGACCGTCGATGTGGTGCTCGCTTTTCTCCTTATGGTCGGTGGCGTTGCCGGTGCGCAATATGGCGCGAGGGTGGGGCAGAAGCTTCGCGGCGAGCAGTTGCGCGCGCTTCTGGCGCTGCTCGTTCTGGCGGTGGCGCTTCGTCTTGGATTTGACCTCTTCGTTCGGCCCGAGAGCGTCTATTCCCTCTCCATGGGAGGGGTTTGAGCGATGCGTTTTGTGATCTTGTCCACGCTTGCCCTTCTGGTGCCCGTGCTGGCCGCACGGGCGCAGGACCACATCCCGGAGAACATCCAGATCGGTCTGTCCACGGACGAGGTTTCAATCACCTCGGATTTCAGCGGCGCGGTACTCACCATTTTCGGCGCGCTCGACAATGCCGATCCACTGGTCTCCCGGCAGGGGCGCTACGACGTGATCGTGGTTCTGGAAGGGCCACCGCGTGCCGTAACGGTGCGCAAGAAAACCCGTGTCGCGGGCATGTGGATCAACACGGAGTCCCTCATCTTCGCGATGTGCCGGCGTCCTACTCCATGGCGCTGACGCGCGCGCCCCAGGACATCACCGCGCCGGATGGCTACCGGCGGCTCGCGCTTGGAGCGGACAACCTGCACCTGCAGCCGCTCGACGCCGATGGCGATCCGAAAACGATCGAGGAATTCACCCGTGCGCTGCGGGATCGCAAGGAGGCCGAGGGGCTTTACTCGACGCGGGCGGGCGCGGTGCGTTTTCTGTCGCAAAGCCTTTTCCGGGCGTCGCTGCGGCTCGCACCCAACGTTGCGGTTGGCACGCACAGGGCGCGCGCCTTTCTGTTCCGAAACGGCATGTTTCTGCGCGAGACTTCGGCGCAGCTCACCATCCGCAAGGCGGGGCTTGAGCAGCGCCTCTATCAGTTTGCCCATCAGAACAGCATGCTGTACGGCATTCTCGCGGTGCTGATCGCCATCGTGACAGGCTGGCTCGGGCGGCTGATTTTCCGCAAGGACTGATCCTGGCGCAATTCCAGGAAAAGTGGGTACGGTTTTCCGTTGGAAATTGCGCAATGATAACAAGACGGAGCGGAGCGACGTTTCCATGAAACAGTGCACCGCTCTAACGCAGCATGCTGCCGGCAATGGCGTAGATGCTTTGCCGTCCAAGCATGTAGGCCGCGAGCCTTTCACGCGCAAACAGACCGGTGAAAGCGCGGTCAAGCACATTGAGGGTGCCGGTCAGGCTGCCGAAGGCGGGCATGATCAGCCGCTCCCCGTCGGAGACGAAGCAGGCTCGCCGCACCGAGCGTCCGCGTCTTACGATGCGTGCTCCCGGATGCAGGTGCCCGGCGATCTCGCCGGGACCGGCGCCGCGCGCAGGCTCGTGGCGAAAGGTGAGGCCTTCAACGGCGATTTCCTGCGCGCAGCGGCCGGGAAGGTCCGGCGGCGGTGCAGGGTCATGATTGCCGGCAATCCAGTGCCAGTCACGCCTGCCGATGATCCGTACAAGGTGATCACGGAAGGCTGCCGGCATTTCGGCGGCTCCGTTTTCGTCATGAAAACTGTCGCCGAGGCTGATTATCATCTCGGGGCTGTAATCGGCGACAACGCTTTCGAGCCGCGTCAGCGTTGCGGCGGTGTCGTAGGGCGGCAGCATACGTCCACGCCTGGCGAAGGCTGCGCCTTTTTCCAGATGCAGGTCGGAGACGACCATAAGGCCCATCGCCGGAAAGAACAGCACACCGCGCCAGTCGCACACGGCCTCGTGACCGGCAATCCGGACCGTCAGTGCCGTGCTTGTCTCGGTTGCGGGTGCAAGGCTGTTCATGCCTCAAGAGCCTCCTGCATCAACTCTTCGCCGGAAAGCCGCGAAGCTTCACCGAGCAGTGCCTCGTTGGCGTCGCCGGCCACGGCTTCCTTGCCGATCTCCAGCATGATCGGCACAGCCAGCGGCGAAATGCGCTCCAGCGATTTATGCACGATTCGTCCCCGAATGCGCGACAGCATTTCGCCCAGTCTCCTGACATCGAGCAGCCCCTGCGCGGCGTCCGCCCATGTGGCCTGCATGAGAATGTGGTCGGGCTCATGGGCCCGCAAAACGTCGTAAATGAGGTCGGCGGAAACGGTCACCTGCCGACCGGTTTTCTCTTGTCCGGGGTGGCGTTTTTCGACGAGGCCGGAAATCAGCGCACAATTGCGGAAGGTGCGCTTTAAAAGCCAGCTATCGGCGATCCACGCTTCGAGGTCATCGCCCAGCATATCCTCGTCCATGAGCGCGGGCAGACTGAGCTTGCCGCTTTTCAGCATGGCGCTCATATCGTTGAGGCCCCATATGGCAATGGCATAGTCATTGGCGACAAAGCCGAGCGGATGTGCGCCGTCACGCTCGAGCCGGCGGGTCAGGAGCATGCCGAGCGTCTGGTGGGCGAGGCGTCCTTCGAACGGATAGAGCAACATGTAGAAGCGGTTGCCGCGCGGAAACGTTTCGACCAGAAGGTCTTCGCGGCGCGGCAGGACCGATTTGTCGCGTTGGATGGAGAGCCACTCGGCGACCTGCGGCGGCAATGTTTTCCAGCGCTTCGGGTCGGCCAACATGGCGCGCACCTCCGCCGCCAGATAGGTGGAGAGCGGAAACTTGCCGCCGGCATAATAGGGCACTTTGGCGTCCTCGCCGCCGCCCGCCGAAACGAGGCACTCATTCTCGCGGATACCCTCGAAGCGGAGCACGCGGCCGGAGAACAGGAAGGTGTCGCCCTGTGTGAGGGTTTCGAGGAAATACTCCTCCACCTTGCCCAGCACCGGTCCGCCGCGCGAGGCGCTGCCGCGTCCGCGCCTGACCATGCGGATGTTGAGCATGGGGGACTCGACGATGGTGCCGACATTCAGCCGGTACTGCTGGGCGATGCGCGGATTGGCGATGCGCCAGAGCCCGTCTTTCGTCTTGCGGATGCGGGCATAGCGTTCATAGGTCTTGAGCGCGTAGCCGCCGGTCGCCACGAAATCCACGATGCGGTCGAAGGTCGCCCGGTCGAGCCCGGCATAGGGGGCAGCACTCGCCACTTCGCCATAGAGCACATCGGCATCGAAGGGAGCGGCGCAGGCCGAGCCCAGCACATGCTGCGCCAGCACGTCGAGCGCGCCTTCCACCAGTGGCGGCGTGTCCTGTGCGCCCAGATAGTTCGCTTCAAGCGCTGCACGGCACTCCATCACCTCGAAGCGGTTTGCCGGCACGAGAATGGCGCGGCTCGGTTCATCCATGCGGTGGTTGGAGCGGCCTATGCGCTGCGCCAGCCGGCTTGCCCCCTTTGGTGCGCCCACATGCACGACCAGGTCCACATCGCCCCAGTCGATGCCGAGATCCAGCGTTGACGTGGCGACGATGGCCCGGAGGCTGTTGGTCTCCATCGCCTTTTCCACCTTGCGCCTTTGCCCGACATCGAGCGAGCCGTGGTGCAGCGCAATCGGCAGACTGTCTTCATTGGCGCGCCACAACTCGCGGAACAGGAGCTCGGCCTGGCTGCGCGTGTTGACGAAGAGCAGCGTGGTCCGATGCGCCTTGATCGCCTCATAGACTTTGGGGATGGCATAAAGCGCGGAGTGCCCTGCCCAGGGCACACGCTCCTCGGTTTCCAGAATGGTGATGTGTGGTTTCGCGCCACCCGACACGGTCACGATATCGGCCATGGCGCCGGGCCTGTCCTGCGGCACCAGCCAGCGGCGCAGCGCTTCGGGCTCTGCGACCGTCGCCGAAAGCCCGATGGTCTGCAACTCCGGTCGCAGGCGGCGCAGCCGCGCAAGGCCGAGCGAAAGCAGGTGCCCCCGCTTGGAGATCACCAGCGAATGCAATTCGTCGAACACCACGAATCTGAGGTCCGAGAAGAAGTGCTCCGCATCGGGCGAGGCGATCAGAAGCGCAAGCTGTTCGGGGGTCGTCAGCAGAATGTCGGGCGGAGCGTGCTTCTGCCGCTGGCGCTTGTGAGTGGGCGTATCGCCGGTGCGCGTTTCCATGGTCGCCGGCAGCTCCATCTCGGCCACCGGCATGTTCAGATTGCGCTGAATGTCGACGGCGAGCGCCTTGAGCGGAGAAATGTAAAGCGTGTGAACGCCACGGCGCGCTTCGCCGGGGCGGGGTTTTGGCCGGTCCGCCAGATCGGTGAGCGTTGGCAGAAAACCGGCGAGCGTCTTGCCGGCACCCGTCGGTGCGATCAGCAGCGCCGAGCGACCGGCCTGTGTGCGGGCGAGAAGCTCAAGCTGATGCGCGCGCGGCTGCCACCCACGCGTGGCGAACCATTCGCTGAAGGGCGCTGGCAGGAAAGGCGCGGCGATGCCGTCAATGGGGTGCGTCCGGTGTTCCAAGATGGGTTAGAACTAAACCAGAACAGAGAAAGCGCCAAGAGGGGCTGTCGGCATCAGCCAGGATATCTGAAACAGGGCGAGGATCAGACGCTGTCGCTCACCGCGCTCCAGGCGGTGGCACGGCGCAGAATGTCCTGAAACTTTTCACCCGCCTCTTCCAGCGTGCTGGAGTTGTCGATGATTGTTGCGTCTTCCACGGCGAGCTCCTTCGCGTGCGCCCGTTCGAGACGCGCCAGCACTTCCTCGCGGGTCTCGCGGCCACGGCTTGAAAGCCGCTCGGCAAGGACGTCGCGGGATGCGGTCACGATCACGGCGATGACATTGCCATAGCGTTCACGCAGGAGCGGGATGACGGCGCGGGAAACGTTGGCAACGGCCACATGGCCTTCACGCACAATGCCGTCCACGCTGGCGGGCAGGCCGTATTTCAGCCCGTTCGCTTCCCAGCTTACGGCGAATGCGCCTTTGCTTTCCGCCTCGTCAAAACTGGCGCGGGTGAGGCAGTCATGCGCCTCGCCGGCGCCGTCCATCTCGCGGGTGATGACACGGCGCACGAAGGTGACGTCGCTGTCCTGGGGCCCGAGCCGCTGGCGCGCATAGTCCATCACCGAATCCTTGCCGGCGCCCGAAGGGCCGGCCACGGCGATGAAAACGCCGTGTCGGATCGGGAAATCCTGCTCGTCGATGACGCGCTCCAGCGTGGCCGAGGACCTCATGCCACCCGCGCTCCCTCGCGCCAGACCGAGCGCACGATCGGCACATGCTCGTCCACCCGCACGCGGATCATGTCGGCACGGCGACCGACTTCAAGAATGCCGCGATCATCGAGACCGACGGCTTCTGCCGGGTTTTTCGAAACCATGGCGACGGCCTGCGGCAGCGAAATATGTTCTACCGTCTCGCCGAGGGCAAACGCGGCCTGAACAAGGCTGAACGGGATGTAATCCGACGACAGAATGTCGAGCGTCTTGCCTTCCGCCAGACTGCGCGCGGAGACATTGCCGGAATGCGATCCGCCACGCACCACGTTGGGCGCGCCCATCAAAACCTGCATGCCGGCCTCGCGGGAGGCTGTGGCGGCCTCCTGCGTGGTGGGGAACTCGGCGACGCGCACGCCCTGCGTCGCGGCTTCGTCCACATGCTCCATCGTGGCGTCGTCATGGCTCGCCAGAATGATGCCGTTGTCCCGGCAGATTTCGGCAATCGCGTTGCGATGCCTGCTCGAATAGGTCTGCGACTGGGTGATGCGCTTGTCGCAGAACTGGCGGAAATCCTCTTCCGTCATGCCGGTCTTGTTCATGTAGTAGACCTTGTAGGTCTCGATGCTGGTGAACTGGCGCTGGCCCGGCGAGTGGTCCATCAGTGAAGCGAGCTTCACGCGGCTGTCGTTTCTGAAAAGTTCGAAACCCTCCAGACAATCGGGCGCGGAGACCTCACACCGTAGATGCAGGAAGTGGTCGGCACGCAGGCGGCCGGCTTCCACGCTGTTTTCGATGGCGTGGCCAAGCTCGCGCATTTCCGGCGCGCCGAGGTTGCTGTCTTCATCGAGGCCGATGCGCAGCGCGTCGAACACGGTGGTAATGCCGGATGCCGCAATCTGTGCATCATGCGCGAGCACCGAGGCGATTGGGTTCCAGCGCACTTTCGGGCGTGGCGCGTAGTGGCGCTCCAGATGGTCCGTGTGCAGTTCGACAAGGCCCGGCAGGACGTAATCGCCATCCATATCCTCACCGACAGAGGCATTGCCTGTGGCAATGTCGACGATGCGCCCGTCACGGATCGAGATGCTGCCTTCGATCACCTCATCGGGCAGCACGATGCGGGCATTTTTGAGGACCAGTTCGTTCGTCATTATCAGGCAGTCTTTCTTGTCTTGTTCCAGCCGAGCGTCTGGAAGGATTTCACCTGGAACGGCGCGCCCGGCTCCGACTCGATGAACAGGGCCAGCGAGCCGATCTCCAGTGGTTCCGACAAAAGCGGCCCGAAGAAGGCATCGATGGCGCGTTCCATGCGGGGCGCCTCGGCCTGTGGCACGCGTCCGGTCAGGGTCATGTGAAAGCGGAATTCCTCGAACACGTAGGGATAGCCCCATTTGTGCAGATTCTTGAGCTGTCCGGGCGTGAGGTTCTCCGGGTTGCGCCGTTCAAGCTCATTGGCCGTCAGCGGCGCGCGGAAGGGTTCGAAGTTCTCCACGATGCTGCCCGCCAGCGCATCCAGCCGTTCAGACCGTTCTTCCGGCACGAGCGCGAAAAAACCGTCCAGCCTGCGCACCACCGCGCGCGGGATCGTCACCGGTTCCATCTGCGCGCAGAACTTTGTCAGCGCCTGGATCAGCGCCTGCTCGCTCTGGCCTTCGGCAAGCCGGAACGGGGCTTTCAGCGTCGCATGAAACCCGTAGCGGCGTGCCGCAGCCGTGTGAAACGAAATCTCCGCAGCCGAGAACGGCCCGGCCTCCACCGGGGTCAGCGGCATTCCGGTAAAGGCGTCGCGTCCCAGCCAGCGGGCGGCGGCCCGCGTCAGCGGGTCGTCTTGTTCGGGTGTGAAGTAGATTGCGTAGCGCATGAGCTTTTCCTCGCCGATTGCGGTGCAATAGGCGATTTGTGTGACAGGTTAACGAATCCCTCGAAAGGACCACAGAAGCTATCAGCCAATTTCCGCTGCGTCATCATCCACCTCATTGCCTGCCAATGAGGCGCTGGCGCAGCATGTTGGAAATATTGTCGAAGACGAAAACGACCATCAGGATGAGGAGCACCATGTAAGCCACGTTTTCCCAGTCCTGATTGGTGCGCATGGCCTCCCAGAGCTTGAGGCCGATGCCGCCTGCACCCACTGCACCGATGATGGTGGCCGAGCGCGTGTTGGACTCCCAGAAATACAGCGACTGGCTCAAAAACACCGGCAGAACCTGCGGCACGACGCCGTAGCGCTGGACCGAGGATGGGGCCGCACCGACAGAGCGCACGCCCTCGCGCTGCTTGTCGTCGATGTTTTCGAGCGCTTCGGAATAGAGCTTGCCGAAGGTGCCGGTGTCGGTGAAGAAGATCGCCGAAATGCCGGCCAGCGGCCCCGGCCCGAACGCCCGGGTGAAGAACAGCGCCCAGATCAGCATGTCCACCGAGCGCAGGAAGTCGAACGAGCGCTTCAAGAGATGGTTGATGAAACGGTTGGGCATGATGTTGCGCGCGGCCGCAAAGGCGAGCGGGAAGGCCAGAAGCGAGGCGAACACCGTGCCGGCAAACGCCATGACGATGGTCTGCAGCAGCTTCAGCCACACATCGCCATGTTGCCAGTCGGCATTGTTGACGATGTTGTCCCAGGCGACGGCCAGATTGGAGCGGCCTTCCTCTATGCGATCGCCGAACAAGATCGTGCCCAGAACCTGACCGGCCGACATGCCCCAGTAGGGAGATCGCGTATCGAAGAAGAAGTTCTCCCAACCGAGGAAGCGGCGACGTATCTTGACCTCATCGTCTTCGATCTCCGCACGGCCGGCAAAGCCGAAGCGCGCGATCACTTTGGAGCCGGGTGCGCGCTGGCTTGCCCAGTCGGGCAGGGGCCCGCGCGCATTGACCGCGATCTGCTCCTCGATGTCGAGTTCCAGCGTCTCGCCCTTGTGCGTGACGGTCACGAAGCCGGGCTGAACGCGGATATGCGTGTCGCCACCGAACGAAACATCGGCGCTCACAATGGCTTCTTCACGGGTCGCCACCGGTTCCGCCGGTGCGGTGTTCGCGGTCGGTGTTTCGGGTGGTGTGGAGGCAGATGGCATGGCACCAAGAAACCCACCGTCGTCTTTCGCAGCAGGCTTCGTGTCCAGCGACCCGAGGAAGCCGGCGCCGCTGGTTTGGCCGCTGCCGGCGCCCGCGGCTGCGCTGGTCGTTGCGCTGCGGCGTTCGACCGTCGCCGTCTCCGTCACCACCCAGTCCGGTTTCGGATCGTCGCCCAGTGGCGAGAAACGGGGGAAGGAAACATCCAGCGCATCGCCGTCATACTCGATGTCCGGGCGCACCTCGTAGGAAACCCAGTCTGCCAGATAGCTGCCCGCAATGTCCCAATTGCCGCCGGAGATCACCTGCCCCACGGCAAAGAGCCACCAGGCGAAGACCATGTAGAGCGCGACGGCAGCGATGATGAGCGCGGCGCGAAAGCGCTCCAGCAGCGGGCGCTGAAAAACATCCGTGTGACGCGCGACGATGGCGCTGGCTTCGGTCTCGGTCATGGTCAGCCTCCCCGGCCGAATTCGAATGCCTGCCTGCCGACGAGGCGACCGCGCAGCCAGGCCGAAAGCTGGTCGACCGCGACGATGGTGCAGAACAGGAGAAGAATGATGGCGAGCGTCTTGGCCTCATGCGTGCGGCTGATCGACAGGCGCAGCGCCTCGCCGATACCGCCACCACCGACCGCGCCGATGATGGTGGAGGCGCGCACATTGATCTCGAAACGCAGGAGCGCGTAGCTCAGGAAGTTGGGCATGACCTGCGGAACGATGGCGAACCAGACACGCTCCGTCCAGTTTGCACCAGCGGCACGCAGGCCTTCCTCGGCCTTCATGTCGGCGTTCTCGACCACCTCGAAGAACATTTTGCCAAGCGCGCCGATCGTATGGATCGAGACTGCGATGATCGCGGGCACGGCCCCGATGGACAGCACGGCCAGAAAGAAGCCGGCGATGACGATTTCGGGGAAGGCGCGCAGCAGCTCCATGAAACGGCGCACGAAGAACCGTAGCCAGCGCCGCGTCGTCAGGTTCGATGCTGCCAGAAAGCAAAGGACGAAGCCAAAGCCGAACCCGATCAGCGTGGAAACCAGCGCAATGTTGATGGTTTCCAGCATCTTGTAGAAATACTCGGGCAGATAGAACGTCTCGGTGAGATAGATCCGTCCATCGGGATAATTGTATTTCAGGCTGCCATCGTCATAGGGCGAGGGCAGGTCGAAAAGGGCGCGCCAGATTTCCCAGCCATCGCGCGGCAGCATCTGACCCACGAAATCGAACAGATAGGGCAGTCGGTCGAAGAACTTGCCGGCGTTCGATTCATTGGCAAACCAGAGCGAACCGCTCATGGCGAGAACCATGAACACGATGCCGCCAATGGTGTAGAGCCGGCGGCGTCCGGCCAGTTCGCGCCAGTGGCGCTCCACGGCCTGGCCGGCTTCGGAAAGAAGCGGGGAATGGGTCGTTGCTGTCATGTCTGGCACGCCTGTGCGACAACGCCGCCGGCACGGGCCGGCGGCGTGTCAGATTGCGGGAAAGGGATCAGGAACCGATCTTGGAGCGACGGGCGTCGATGATCGGCTCGTAGAATGCCGGCGTCACTTCGGTGTAGCCTTGTAGTCGCCGCCCTGGATGGCCGCGAAGCACTCCGGATCGGCTTCCGGCATTTCCATCATGAAGGTCTTGAACTTGTTCTTCATGTCGGCGTCCATGGAGGTGCGAACCACGACCGGACCGTTCGGGATCAGCGGGGACTTCCAGAGCTCAACCAGATCGTCCATGTCGAGAATACCCTTCTCGACCATCTTGTGCAGGTTGCCGGAGGTGTAGCCGTCGGAGAACTCGCCAACACCGGAAGCCCAGGTCGTGCCGGCGTCGAACGTGCCCTTCACCACTTCGAGAACCAGATTCTCGTGGCCGCCGCCGAAGCCGGTCTCGCCAAAGAACTCTTCAACAGAAGCGTTGATGGCCTTGGGGAGCGTGACGGCGGGTACGAGGTAGCCGGAGGTGGAATCCGGGTCGGCGAAGCCGAGCTTCTTGCCCTTCATGTCTTCCAGCGACTTGATGCCGGAATCCTTGCGGGCCACCATGACCGAGTGATAGCCGGTCGAACCGTCGGTCTGCACCGTTGTGAGGATCGGCTCAACGGCCTTCGGGTCTTCCAGATAGACCTTTGCATAGCCCGAAGCGCCGAGCTCGGCATAGTCGAGCGTGCCGCCGAGCAGGCCCTGGATCACGCCGTCATAGTCGGCAGCCGGGAACAGAGCGACCTTCTCGACGCCAGAACCTCAGGAAGCTTGTCGACCATGCAGGAGAAGTTGCGCAGGCGGTCGGCTTCGTTTTCGCCGCCGAGAATGCCGATGCGGAATTCCTTCAGGTCTTCGGCCTGTGCGCCCCCGACCATCATTGCGGTGAGCGCTACGGCGCCCATAAGAGCTTTCTTGAACATGACGTCTCTCCATTTGGGTGCCGGCTTTTCCCGCCGGCGGGTTTTCAGGCAGAGCGGCCCGTTACGCGGGCCAGGCGATCCCGTAGGTCAGACGGCGGCGAGCGCCGGTTGCGCCTGACCGATCGATTTCCTTGCCGGCTGCGGAGCCGGAACATTGATGCTGGTGGAGGTAATGGCTTCGGAAAGCTCCGCGCCTTCCTCGCCGCCATAAATGGTGCGCACCGCTTCGCTGGTCAGCGCCTCAGGCGGGCCGTCGAAAACCACCGCGCCCTTGGCCATGCCGATAATGCGGTTGCAATAGGCGCGCGCCGTGTCGAGCGTGTGCAGGTTGGTGATGACGGTGATGCCTTCGCGGGCGTTGATGTCGGCCAGCGAGTCCATAACCACCTTGGCGTTGAGCGGATCGAGCGAGGCGATCGGCTCGTCGGCGAGGATCACCTTCGGTTCCTGCATGAGAGCACGGGCAATCGCAACGCGCTGCTGCTGACCGCCGGAAAGGGTGCCAGCGCGCTGCAGCGCCGTCTGGGCGATGTCGAGGCGCTCCAGTGCGGCGATGGCGCGGATGCGCTCCTCGCGGGTGAACATGTTCATCAGGTTGAGAACGGTGGAACGATGGTTGAGGCGCCCGAGCAGGACGTTGGTCAGCACGTCGAGGCGCGGCACCAGATTGAACTGCTGGAAGATCATGGCGCAATCGCGCTGCCAACGGCGCAGCTCCGCGCCTTTAAGAGCCGATACCTCTTTGCCCTGAAATGAGATCGAGCCTTCGGACGGATCGATCAGCCGGTTGATCATGCGCAGAAGCGTCGATTTGCCGGCACCGGAGCGGCCAATGATGCCGACCATCTGGCCCTGTTCGATTTCCAGTTCCACGTCGCGCACGGCCGTGTTCTGTCCGAAGCGTCGGGTGACCTGTCGAATTTCAAGCATTTGCTGATCCCGTTAAGCGCCTTGTTGCGGCTCTCCCGCGGGCTTTCCGCCCTTGTTGCTCTTTCGCCTAATGGGTGTGGATGAAAACTGGATGTCGCCTGGATGACGGTTTTTTGACAGTACACAGCTCCTACAGACACGGGGTGGTACGCATCGAATGCGGTTCTCTGCCGGATGTGTTAAGGGGGCCTGCCGCTAAGGGGCGCTGTCTGGAGGGAAACAAACCATGAGTACGAAGCATTCCGGCAAGTGTCTGTGTGGCACGGTGAGATTTGAGATCTCAGGCACATTCGAGCGCTTTTATCTGTGTCACTGTTCACGATGCAGGAAAGGGTCGGGCTCCGCCCATGCGGCAAATCTGTTTTCGAGCGAGGCCGAGATCACCTGGCTTTCAGGCGAAGACTGTATCGAGAGTTATCGCGTGCCCGATGCGCGGCACAGGAGGAGCTTCTGCCGAACCTGTGGTTCAGCCCTGCCGAGGGCGGAGGCCGGTGGCGCGATGATTGTCGTTCCTGCTGGCAGCCTCGATACGCCCGTTGACGTGCGCCCCAATGCGCATATCTGTCTTTCCAGCCGGGCGAACTGGGATGACGGGCTGGATGAGGTAACCCGGCTGGACGGCCTGCCGGGGTGATGCGCGAAAGGGTTAGCGAGGGCCGCAGAGCCGATTCTTTGCCGCGGCATACTCGTCTGCAAGCCGGTCCACGAGCGCGCCTGCGCCGGTGATCTCGCTCACCGCACCGACACCCTGTCCGCTGCCCCAGATGTCGCGCCAGGCCTTTGCGTCGGCGCTGGCGAAATTCATCTTGGAGGGATCGGCTTCCGGCAGATTGTCAGGGTCCATGCCGGCTTTCACGATGGAGCCCTTCAGATAATTGCCGTGCACGCCGGTAAAGAGGTTGGAGTAGACGATATCGGCTGCGCGCGAAGAGACGATCATTTCCTTGTAGTCGCCCGGCGCACGCGCTTCGTGCGTGGCGATGAACGGCGAGCCGATATAGGCAAGATCCGCGCCCATCGCTTCGGCGGCGAGCACCGCACCGCCATTGGCAATGGCGCCCGAGAGAAGCAGCGGTCCGTCGAACCACTGCCGGATTTCCTGCACCAGCGCGAAGGGCGAGAGCGTGCCCGCATGACCGCCGGCACCGGTTGCCACGGCAATCAGTCCGTCAGCGCCCTTTTCGATCGCCTTGCGTGCATGGCGGTCGTGAATGATGTCGTGCAACACGATACCGCCATAGGAATGGACGGCCTGGTTCACTTCCTCGACCGCGCCGAGCGAGGTGATCACAATCGGCACCTTGTGGTCCACGCAGACCCTCAGATCGTGCTCCAGCCGGTCGTTGGAACGGTGAACGATCTGGTTGACCGCAAAGGGGGCGGAGGGGCGATCCGGGTTCTGTGCGTCATGCGCGGCCAGCTCTTCGGTGATCTGCGAAAGCCACTCGTCGAGCTGTTCCTTGGGGCGGGCGTTGAGCGCGGGAAACGAGCCCACCACGCCAGCCTTGCACTGCGCCACCACCAGCGGCGGATGCGAGATGATGAACAGAGGCGCGCCGACCACGGGCAAACGCAATGTGTCAAAAACGGCCGGAAGCGCCATGAGCAGTCCCCTTAATTGACGTATTCGTAAACGTCAAAGCTTCTACAGCATCTCACCCCGTATTGAAAACCTCCGGCCGCACATTTTGTGCCGATGCTTTCTCAGGCGGGCGCGATGTCGTTGTGCCGACGCGCGAGGAAATCCTTCATCGCCGCAAGCCCGGCTTCAATGCCCCTGCGTCCGAAGCCAACGCGAAAGCGTCCCGCTGGGGTCTCCATCAGCTCTGAACGGTAGACCGAGGCGGGCAACAGCAGAACGCCCGCCTGCTCCACGAGATCATGACAGAAACGCTCGACACCGTCCCGCCCGTTGTAGCGTGGATAGCAACGCAGCCGCCATCCGGGTGGCGCCAGTCGAACAGGTCCGGATACTCTGCGAAGAAAGTATCCATCTTCTCCAGATTCTCTGCGATAAGCGCGCGGTTGCGCGCGAGAATCCGGTCGCTCACCGAAAGCGCCATCACCGCCAGCCGTTCGCTTGGGGCGGAATTGCAGATGGAGAGATAGTGCTTGTAGCGCTCCAGCTTCTGCAACAGCGCGCTGTCGCGGCTGGCGATCCAGCCGATACGCAGGCCCGGCAGGCCATAGGCCTTGGACATGACGTTGAGGGAAACGCCCTTCTCATAGGCTTCCGCTGCCTGCGGCAGGCGCCCGGCCTCGTCGCGTTCGAGCAGGCGGTAGACCTCATCACTGAAAAGGTAGAGATCGTGCTCGCGGCAAAGCGCCACGAGGGCTGCGAAATCCTCCTGCGGCATCAGGGCGCCGGTCGGATTGTTGGGCAGGTTGACCGAGATGAGCTTCGTGTTGGGACGGATCGCGGCACGCACCGCATCGAGATCGAGCCGCCAGTTGTCGTTTTCCAGAAGCGGAACGCCGGTCACCGCGCACAGCCCCAGCGGCACGGTCTCCGCAGCCTGGTAGTTTGGAACGGAAACGATGGCGTGATCCCCGGGTGAAAGCATCACCCGCATGGCCGCATAAATGCCTTCCTCGGCACCGGCGAAGCAGAGGATGTCACGCGCGGAAAGACCGTCATATGTGGCGGCAATGGCCTCGCGCAGGTCCGGCGCGCCCCATGTTTCCGTGTAGCCGAGCCACAGCGCATCGAGATTTTCACGCGCGGAAGGCCCTGCCATCTGCGCCAGCTCGCCAAGCGTCATGCTCTCCATGTCGGAGGCGGTCATGTGATGCCGGGCGTTGAACTCCCAGCGGGAAAAGTGAACCTCGAGCGCGAAATCCCGCATTCTGAACTCCTTGGGGCATGATTGGGATGGACATTGAACCGGATTCCACGTGCCTGGGCGGGAGGAGCCGATTGTTCACACCTTGTTATGACCGTTGATTGCATACTCACCAAAGGTTAACCATGGGGCAATGACAGGCAAAGAGGGCAGCCAGCCTTGGACGCGATAGAAAATGCGATAAGAAAGGCGTTCGAAAAGGGCGACGCGAGCAAACGGCCCTTTCGTGAAAAGGTTTATCGTTCTGCCTTTGCCGCGCTGGAACGCACGCTCGAAGCGCGTGACGATCTTTCAGAAGACGCGAAGCTCGCCAGACGCGAGAATCTGAAGGATACCATAACGGAGATCGAGACGGAGTTTGTGCCCGCCGCGGCTTCTTCGTCTTCGCCGACGCAGAAGGTGGAGGTTCCTCCGGTTTCGCGGCCCGAACCTGACCAACGGAAAAACCCATCACCGCAGGTATCGCCGGAGTCGCGCCGTGCGCCGCGCCCGAAGGACGACAATGGCGATTTCGCACCACGGATTGACCCCCGTGACCGCGGCTTCACCCCCGATGAGCCCTCGCAGGAGGACGCAAAGCGTCGCATCCGAGCAGCCCTGCCTCGACAGCGCCGTCCCTACGCCATGCTTTTTCTGGTGGCGACCCTGGTGGCTTTCGCCGGCATGGGGCTCTGGTGGACCATGTCCAGTGGGATCCTGATGTCCGGCGATGAGCGCGACACCAGTGTGCGCAACCCTCCACTGGCTCTTGAGGAGGACAGCTATTCAGGCGGCGACGATGCGTCCTCGTCCGGATCACGCGGAAGCCGGGCGGCCGGCCAGTGGATCACGGTTTTCGACCCGGCCGACCCGACCAGTGTTTCGGCACCCGACGGTGGCAATATCGACGTGATGCGCAATGACGATCAGGTTTTCCTGCGCGTAAGCACCGCCGGCAGCGCCGGCATCTCCTTCGATGTCGGGCAGGGCGTTCTGGAGACACTTGCCGGACGGAACGCCATTTTCAGCATCGAGGCCCGGGCACAGGATGGCGAGGAAACGCAGCTCTCGCTTTCCTGCAATTTCGGAGCACTCGGCGGTTGCGGGCGCACCCGCTACGTGGTGGGGCCAACCCGCGCTGACTACCTCTTCGAAGTCGAGCTGCCCAATCAGTCGCCCAGTGGCGGCGGCACGATCACGATCATTCCCGATGCAACGGGCGAAGGGCATGCGCTTGATGTTTTCTCTATCCGCGCTGCCAGAGCCACGCGGTAGTCCTGGCCTCTACAGCGCCGCGCGTCTTATAAGACGCGCAAAGGACGCTGTAACACTTTCAAATGATGCATGTTCGTTGTCTTTCAAAAGAATTCATTTGAAAGCGACATGCATTAGAGCATCGGACCGAAAAGTGGGATCCGGTTTTCGGATTATTCCGATGCTCCATCAATCGTTTAGATCGTCCTTTGTGCGTCCGGGTGGACGCACGGCGATCTAGTCAGCGAGCATGGCCGTCAGCGTTTCAAGCCGGTCCGCCTCGGCTGCCGGCTTGTCCCAGCGCAGGCGGGAGATGCGCGGGAAGCGCATGGCGACGCCCGATTTGTGGCGGGTCGAGCGGTTCAACCCTTCAAAAGCGATTTCCAGAACGAGGCCGTGACCGCGTTCAGCGCGCACCGAGCGGACGGGGCCGAACCGTTCGATGGTGTTGTCGCGCACGTATTTGTCTATCTGCTTCAGTTCCTCGTCGGTGAAACCGAAATAAGCCTTGCCGACAGGCACCAGTTCGGGCGCCTCTTCCGGACCCTTCCACACGCCGAACGTATAGTCGGAGTAATAGCTTGACCGTTTGCCGTGGCCGCGTTGGGCATACATCAGCACAGCATCGACGGTAAACGGATCACGCTTCCATTTGAACCACGGCCCCTTCGGGCGACCCGGCACATAGGTGGAATCGCGCCGTTTCAGCATAACGCCTTCGATGACCGGGTGGGGCGGCGCGCGGCGCTTTTCCTCAAGCTCCTGCCAGTTTGAAAATGCGACCATGGGCGAGAGGTCGAACCGGTCCTGCGACAATGCCGGAAGCATCTTCTGCAGTGCTGCCCGGCGATCGGTGAAGGCAAGGGAACGCAGATCCTCGCCTTCGACCCGCAGAAGGTCGTAGCAGCGCAGGAAGACCGGGTATTCGGCCAGCATCTTTTTTGAAACCGTTTTGCGGTTCAGGCGCTGCTGCAGATCCGAGAATGTTCCGGTCCTGAATCTTGGATTTCCGACCAGAAGCTCTCCATCCAGGGAGATTTCAGCATCGAATTCCGCCAAAAGATCGGGAAATGCGCCAGAAACATCGTCGCCCGTGCGCGAATAAAGCCGTTTCACGCCGTCTTCGCAGATCGCCTGAACGCGGATGCCGTCCCATTTCCATTCGGCGGCATAGTCAGCCGGATTGAGTTTTTCGAGATCGCCGTCGCTAACCGGATGGGCAAGCATGACCGGACTGAAGAGCGCCTTGGCCGTGCTGACGGGTTTCTCGCTTGTGCCTTCAAGCCAGGCGAAGAGCGCTTCATAGGGTGGTTCGAGCCCGTGCCAGAGCTCTTCGATCTCGCCCACATCGCGGTCGCCGAAAATGGCCAGCGCCTGCTTTGCAAGCCGAGCGGAAACGCCGATTCGCAAACCGCCGGTCGCAAGCTTGATGAGCGCGAAACGGGCGGAAGGATCGAGCCGGTCGAGCAGGCCCGCGATGACGGAGGGTGCCTCGGCCCGTCCAAGCCTGGAGAGCGTTTCAACGATCTCCGAGAGCGGGGGTGGCCGGGTCCCGCCCTCAGCCGCGGATGGCCAGACAAGCGAGATGGTCTCGGCGAGATCGCCGACATAGTCATAGGAGTAAGCGAAAAGCACTTCGTCCATGCGCTCGCCGATCAGGGTGCGTAGCATGGCGGGCTTGACGGCGGGAAAGTCGAGCCCGCCGGTCAGCGCGGCCAGAGCGTAGCCACGGTCGGGATCGGGCACGGCGCGAAAATGATCCGTGAGAAGGCGGATCTTCCCGTTGCGCGACGGGGTCAGGACAAGGCGGTCGAGCAGATCTGCAAAGCGCTGCATCACTCGGCCTCGTCTTCATAGCCGACGAGATTGAGCGGGCGGGCCATGATGCCGTTCAGTTCACACCAGCGCACGATGGCCTCCTCGCGTCCGTGCGTCACCCAGACCTCGTTCGCTTCCGTTTCGCGGATGGTGGCGGTCAGCTCGTTCCAGTCGGCATGGTCGGAAAGGATCAAAGGCAGTTCGACACCGCGCTGCTTCGCGCGCTGGCGGATGCGCATCCAGCCGGAGGCGAAGACGTTGAGCGGGTCGGCGAAACGCCGCGTCCAGCGTTCACCGAACACGGATGGGGGCGCGACGACAACCCGGCCCGCGGCGCGGTCCTCGATGCCTTCATCGACCGTTGCGGGTTCAAGTTCGCCAAGATCGATGCCCTGCTCCTGGTAGTAGCGGCAGAGCTTTTCCAGCGCGCCGTGAATGAGGATGGGCGCTTCATGGCCGGCTGCCCGCAGGAGGCTGATGACGCGCTGGGCCTTGCCGAGCGAATAGGCGCCGAGGATGTGCGCGCGCTCGGGAAACTGCATCAGCGAGGCGGTCAGACGCCGTATTTCGCTCATGGGGTCGGGATGGACGAAAACCGGCAGGCCGAAGGTCGCTCGGTGATGAAGACGTCGCAGCGCACAGGCTCGAACGGTGCGCAGGTTGCATCGGGATGGCGCTTGTAATCGCCTGAAGCGACAATGCGCAGGCCATTCTTCTCGACCGCGATCTGTGCGGAACCGAGCACATGGCCCGCCGGGTGAAACGAGACGGTCACGCCATCCTGCTGAAGCGGCTCGCCATAGCCAATGGGCTGCCGGCTTGCCGCAAAGCCCGCACCGTAGCGCAGTTCCATGATATCGAGCGTCTCCCTCGTCGCCAGGACATGTCCATGTCCGGCGCGGGCGTGGTCCGCATGGCCATGCGTGATCATTGCCCGCTCCACCGGGCGCACGGGGTCGATGTAGAAATCGCCGGGCGGGCAATAAAGCCCCGCCGGACGGGGCTGGAGGAGGTTCTGCGGCTTCATGGTCTGAGAAGATAGGATATTTTTCCGGCAGAGAAAGACAGGCTTGTCAGGAGAGATTTCCGGGAGCATAAGCGCTCACCGCCCGCGCAAGGGCCCTCCCGGAACACACGCACCGCATGAACCCGCTCACCTTTACCTCGGGCAACCTCCTGGCCGACCGTCGGGCCGACTATGCCGAAATGCTTTTCGAAAATGGCGACTACAAAGCTGCCACCACGCTTCTGGGCGACGCGCTGCAGCTCGTGCCCGGGTGGGCGGCCGGACACTATCGCCATGGGGAGATGCTTGCTGAAGCCGGCGAAATCGCTGCTGCCGTGGAAGCCTGGCGCACGGTTCTGAGGCTCGACGGCAAAGACCGGCTTGGGGCAGCGCTGAAGCTGGAGCTGCACGGCGCACTGGATGGGCTCGGGGCCGTGCCTTCCGCCTTCGTCGAAACGCTGTTCGATCAGTACGCGGATAAATTTGATACCACGCTGGTGGACAGGCTCAGCTATCGCGTACCGCAATTGCTGGACGAGGCACTTCTGCGTGTCGGCCGAGAAAGCTTCGCCCATGCCGTTGATCTCGGTTGCGGCACCGGTCTGATGGGCGAGCGGTTGAGGGCCCGTGTGAGTTTTCTTGAGGGGATCGACATTTCCGCGGAAATGCTTAGGCGGGCAGAGGGCAAGCAGATCTACGACCGGCTGGCACGTGCGGATCTGTCAGCACTCGCCGATTTTCCGCGCGCAGCAGATCTCGTGACGGCGGCGGATGTGTTCATGTATCTGGGGGCACTTGAAAGGCTGTTTGCCGTGGCCGGTGCATCGCTCGCGCCGGGGACGCTGTTTGTCTTCTCGGTCGAGCATCACACGGGGCCTGAAGCAATGGTGCTGCGTGCCTCGCGCCGCTACGCCCATTCCGAACCACACCTGCGTGCGGTCCTTACCGAAGCCGGGTTCGACCCGGTGCTGCTCGAGAAGGCGACGATCCGGATGGACCGTGGAGAACCGATAGAAGGTCTGATCGTGGTCGCAGAACGGGTTGGCAACGAGACCCGGCCCGCCGATCCCGCCATCATCTCCCGCCGGAAAGAGCGGCCTCGGGCCCATTAGAGCGTTTCACCGTTTCATGGAAACGCCGCTCCGCTCTATCTGTTTGATTTCCTGCATTTGTGCTGGCGTCAGGTGATTCCACCTGACTGCAAAATGCTCTAGGCGGCTGAGCGTGTTTTCGGTCCGATGCTCAAAATGCGAAAAGGGTTGGCCGGAGCAGAGCTTGAACCGGCAACCCAGGACCAAGTTACTCGGCCTCGTCGGCTGAACCGGCGTTGAGCTGGCCGTATTTTTCGACGCCGATATTCTCAAGCAGTTCGAGCTGGGTTTCGAGATAGTCGATGTGGCCTTCCTCGTCTGCAAGAAGCTCTTCGAACAGCTTCATGGAGACGTAATCGCCTGCGGCGTGGCAGTCGTCGCGCGACTCCTTGTAGAGCTTGCGGGCGTCATGCTCGCCGGCGAGATCTGCCTCGAGGACTTCCTTGATGTTCTGGCCAATGCGAAGCGGTCCGACGACCTGCAGGTTGGGGTGGCCTTCGAGGAAGATGATGCGCTCGACCAGCTTGTCGGCGTGGTGCATCTCCTCGATGGATTCCTCGCGTTCCTTCTTGGCAAGCTTGGTGTAGCCCCAATCCTCAAGAAGGCGATAGTGCAGCCAGTACTGGTTGACCGCACCGAGTTCGTGGGTGAGCGCTTCGTTAAGCCGCTCGATAACCTTTTTGTCGCCTTTCATTGAACCTGCTCCCGTAGCGTTCGCGCAGGGCGCGAACCTGGTCTAGATATGTCACGACTTCAGCTCCCTCGCTTTGATCGTGACGCTGGTGGTACTCTTCCGTGACTCGGATGATCGTTTCCACCACATTTGGGAAGCAGCCGCAACACCGTCCGCGCTTGGACATCGTATGATAGACCTTGGCTGGCACGATAAGCTGCCATGGATCAGCATCCAGCATCGAGATGATCGTATTCTCGACCTCTTTCTGGGTGATCATGTTGCACTGACAGACGAGCATGGCGACGTCGGAAACTCCGTGGCTTTGCAAGGTCGGGCCCAGGTGCAGAGCCAGAACCTTCAAGGCGGGAGTTTGTCGGAGGAAGAACCCGGACCATCTCCATGTGTGCCGGCAGGTTCGACGGCATACAGGATGGCGGGCGACGACAGACGTCCTGCGATCGAAAGGGTTAAAGGCCCAGACATCATGGACGCATCGCGCGGATGCAGGATTATAGAAACCGCACGGCTGCGGTTCTGTCAATAAAAACCTGACAACTATATTCAGGGAAAGCTGCGACGCGATGGCGCGGGCCCTAACCCTCGTACTTTTCCAGGAATTCCTCTGCGTTCAGCGAGCGGAAATCGTTCAGTGCGGTGCGCAGCCTGTCATGGTTCCAGTCCCACCACGCAAGCGCCTGATATCGCTCGGAGGTTTTGCGGTCGAAGCGTTCGCGGATCGGCCGGGCGGGAACGCCGCCGACAATCGTGTAGGGCGCGACGTCTTTCGACACCACCGCCCCGGCCCCGATCACCGCGCCATCGCCGATTGTGACGCCGGGCAGTATGGTGGAGCCGTGTCCGAGCCATGTGTCATGGCCGATCCGCACCATGTTTTCCCGCCGCCAGCCGAAGAAATCGCTGTCATGCTCTGCATCCGGCCAGTAATCGCCGGAGCGGTAGGTGAAATGGTGCAGGGTCGGGCGCCAGGTCGGGTGGTTCGTGGCGTTGATGCGCACGGCGGCGGCGATGTTGGAAAACTTGCCGATCTCGGCGCACCAGACGCTGCAATCCTGCGTCATGTAGGAGTAGTCGCCGACCACTGCTTCATGCACACGCGACCGCTCGCCGATTTCCGTGTAGCGGCCGAGTGTGGATGCGACGATTTCGGCGGAAGGGTGAACCGACGGCTTTTCGGAGAGCTGTTTCATGCCGCTTTCCTGCCCGGTGCGAAGTCGATGACGTCGATGATGCGGTCGGCCACCACGTCGCGCACATCCTGATCGTGGAAGATGCCCAGAAGGGCGACGCCCGCCGTCTTCTTCTCGTCGATCATGGAAACAACGATCTCGCGGTTTGCCTTGTCGAGCGAGGCGGTCGGTTCGTCGAGCAGCAGGACCGGATGATCGGTGATGAAGCCGCGCGCAATGTTCACGCGTTGCTGTTCGCCGCCGGAGAAGGTGGCGGGCGGCAGGTCCCACAGACGCTCCGGCAGGTTGAGGCGGGCAAGCAGCTTCTCGGCCCTGCCGCGCGCGGTTTCCAAAGCTTCACCACGCGCGATGAGCGGCTCGGCCACCACATCGCGTGCGGAAACGCGCGGCACCGCCCGCAGGAACTGGCTGACATAGCCGATCGTGTCGCGGCGGATGGCGATGACGGTGCGCGGATCAGCGGTGGCCAGATCCACCAGATTGCCGTCATGGGTGACGATCACCTGACCGCTGTCGATGGCGTAGCTGCCATAGATCATCTTGAGGATGGAACTCTTGCCGGCGCCCGAGGGGCCGCCAAGCACGGCGCATTCGCCGGCGGAGAGCGAGAAGGAGACATCGGCCACCACGGTAGGCGAATGCCGCCCTGGAGATGCATGGTGAAGCTCTTGCAGACTTCGGAGACGACGAGTGGCGTTGCCATGGTTACACCTGCAGGATGGAGGAAACGAGAAGCTGGGTGTAGGGCGCCTGCGGATCGTCGAGCACCCGGTCGGTGAGGCCGCTTTCGACCACGTGACCGTCCTTCATAACGATCATGCGGTGGGAGAGAAGGCGGGCGACCGCAAGGTCGTGGGTGACGACGATGGCGGAGAGGCCCAGTTCGTGAACGAGCCCGCGTAGCAGATCGAGCAGGCGGGCCTGCACCGACACGTCGAGACCGCCGGTCGGTTCATCCATGAAGACGAGGCGCGGGCCGGTGACGAGGTTGCGGGCAATCTGGAGGCGCTGGCGCATGCCGCCGGAAAAGGCGCGTGGCTGGTCGTCGATGCGATCCTCTGAGATTTCCACGCGGCCAAGCCAGTCGGTTGCGCTGGCGCGGATGTCGCCATAGTGGCGCTGGCCCACGGCCATCAACCGCTCGCCGACATTGGCGCCGGCGGAGACCGTCATGCGCAGCCCGTCGGAGGGGTTCTGGTGCACGAAGCCCCAGTCGGTGCGCATCAGGAAGCGTCGCTCGGCCTCGCTCATGCGGTAGAGGTCGTGGAAGGCCCCGTAGCGCATGCGGTAGGACACGGTGCCGGAGGTCGGCAGGAGGCGGGTCGAGAGGCAGTTGAGCAAGGTGGTCTTGCCCGAGCCGGACTCGCCCACCACAGCCAGAACCTCGCCCGGCCACAGGTCGAAGGAGATATCGTTGCAGCCGATGCGGTTGCCGTAGAATTTCGAGATGGAGCGAACGCGAAGCAGCGGTTCGTCGGTCATTGGATTTCTCCGCGAATTTTCAAAAGTTTGCGCATCAGATGGTCGCAGCCTCTTCGCCGGACAGATGCCCGCGATGGCCACTAGCGCGGCGCGCCTCGCAATTGTCGGTGTCGGAGCAGACGAACATGCGCCCGCCGCGATCATCGAGAACCACTTCGTCGAGATAGACATTCGTGCCGCCGCACAGCGCGCAGGGCTCATCGAAGGTCTGGATCTCGAAGGGGTGATCCTCGAAATCGAGGCTTTCGACCCGCGTGTAGGGCGGCACGGCGTAGATGCGCTTTTCGCGGCCTGCGCCGAAAAGCTGGAGCGCCTTCGACATGTGCATTTTCGGATTGTCGAATTTCGGCGTCGGCGACGGGTCCATCACATAGCGCCCCTCGACCTTGACCGGATAGGCGAAGGTGGTGGCGATGTGACCGTGCTGGGCGATGTCCTCGTAGAGCTTCACATGCATGAGGCCGTATTCCTCAAGCGCGTGCATCTTGCGGGTTTCGGTCTCGCGCGGTTCGAGAAAGCGCAGCGGTTCCGGGATCGGCACCTGATAGACGAGCACCTGACCGGCCTTCAGCGGTTCCTCCGGTATGCGGTGGCGCGTCTGGATGATGGTGGCGTCGGCGGTGTGGGTGGTGACATCCACATTGGCGACCTTCTGGAAGAAGGCGCGGATGGAGACGGCATTGGTGGTGTCGTCCGCACCCTGGTCGATGACCTTGAGCACATCGTCGGTTCCGATCACTGATGCGGTGACCTGCACGCCGCCAGTGCCCCAGCCATAGGGCATCGGCATTTCGCGGCTGGCGAAGGGCACCTGATAGCCGGGAATGGCGATGGCCTTGAGGATCGCGCGGCGGATCATGCGCTTCGTCTGCTCGTCCAGATAGGCGAAATTGTACTGGGCGATGTTGTCGGTGTGGGCGTTCATTCAGCAGCTCCCGGTGCTCGGTGTCTGCGCCCTCGCGGCGCTCCTCATATTCGCGGCGCATCTGGCGAACCAGACCGAGCTCGGCCTGAAAGTCGACATAGTGCGGCAGCTTCAGGTGCTCGACGAAGCCGGTCGCCTGCACGTTGTCGCAATGGGAAATGACGAACTCCTCGTCCTGCGCGGGCGCGGTGATATCCTCATCCAGTTCGTCCGCGCGCAGCGCCCGGTCGCACAGCGACATGGCCATGGCCTTGCGTTCCGACTGACCGAACACCAGCCCGTAGCCGCGCGTGAACTGCGGCGGCACCTTCTTCGACCCCTTGAACTGGTTGACCATCTGGCATTCGGTGACGCGGATGCGGCCAAGCGTGAGCGGGAAATCCAGTTCCGGCACGTCGATCTCCACATCCACCTCGCCAATGCGGATTTCGCCGGCAAAAGGGTGGTTGCGGCCATAGCCGCGCTGGGTGGAGTATCCGAGAGCAAGGAGAAAACCCTCGTCGCCGCGCGACAGCGCCTGAAGGCGCTGGTCGCGATCCATGGGAAACTCCGGCGGCTCGCGGGTGATGTCGCCGGGCTCGCGGTCTTCCGGCAGCGAACCGTCTTCCTCAATCAGGCCTTCATTGGCGAGAATGTCGGACACACGCGGCATGGCTTCTTCGGCCTCGCTGCGCGCCTCGGGCGCTGCCGGTTCGGCGTCTTCGGCCAGTTCCGGGTCAAGCAGGCGGTGCGTGTAGTCGAAGGTGGGGCCGAGAAGCTGCCCGCCAGGCAGATCCTTGTAGGTGGCGGAGACGCGCCGCTCGACCAGCATGGCCGCCGTGTCGACGGGGCGCGTATAGCCGAAGCGCGGCAGGGTGGTGCGGTAGGCGCGCAGAAGGAAGATCGCCTCGATCATGTCGCCGCGCGCCTGCTTCACAGCAAGCGCTGCAAGCCCCGCATCGTAAAGCGAGCCTTCGGACATGACGCGGTCGACGGCGAGCGAAAGCTGGCTGGAGATCTGTTCGAGCGTGATGGCGGGCACATTGCGGTCGCCGCGGCGACGGTCGGCCAGAAGCCGATGCGCGTTCTGGATGGCGGCTTCGCCGCCCTTGACGGCTACATACATGGCTCAGGCCTCCTGATTGGTGATGCGGGTGGAACGGGGCAGGGCCGCGAGGCCCTCGCGGCTGACCAGGATCAGGTCGATCCCGCGTGGGAAACGGGCGTGGTTTTGCGCCCACTGTCGGGCGAAATGGCGCGGCAGCGGATGCGGCGCAAGGCGCGCTTCGCTCTCGATGCCGGGGCCCTGGAGCACCAGTTCCTCGCCGCCTGAAAGGTCGCTCACCTGAAGAACGAGCGTGGCCGAACGGTCGGGATATTCCTGTGAGCCTTGAGCAAAATTCTCCAGCCCGATCAGGTGTTCCGGATCGGCGGAAAAGACGAAATGCGCATCGGCTGGCGTGTTGGCGATGGGCGCGCCGGTGTGGAAGGCGAGCCAGGCGCACACGGCATCGTCGTCCGCCAGAATCGGATCGAGCCAGATGGGCGTGTCCTGATCGCAAAGGGCCAGCGCAACGGCGGCAGCTCCGGCGTCAGCGGTGCGGGCGGTCTTGCAAGCGCTACGCCCTTGTGGATCGTGCCGGGTTCGGCCATGGCCTGCATCACCGCGCGAAAGATCGTCTGGGCGTCGAAAACCGGGTTCTGGAAACCGCCCTCGATGGCGATGGAATCGAGCGTCATCAGTCCTCTCCGCGAACCATGGTGAAGAAATCGACCTTGGTCGCCGCCGTTTCGGCGCGACGGGTCGCGTCCGCTTCGATGCGGCGGGCGCGCAGCGGCGCGAGGATCTTTTCCTCGATGCGGGCTTCAAGGTCGGGTTTCTGGCGCAGCGCGTCGATCAGGGCGGCAACCCGCACCTTCGTCTTCTCGCGGCCAAGCGCATAGGCATGGCCAACCTCGCCGCCGGGCAGCTTGACAGTGGCGCGCGTGACGGTGGCTTCGCCGAAGTTGAACGGCGCGCCGCCGCCGCCCATCCGGCCGCGAACGGTCACGAGGCCGGTTTCAGGTCCGCGCAGCGTTTCGGCTTCGTCGGGCAGCCCGGCTTCGTTCCAGAGCCGCATCAGGTCGCTTCCATTGGCCATGGCTAGCACCGCCATCGCCTCGCGTCGCCGTTCGGTGACCGCCTGTCTTTCCTGTCGTGAGACCATGATGTCTCCTTCCTCGTTCATTAATTTGTCTATTGTTCTAGACAATTAAACATATTATGGGTTTTGCCTAACGGGTGTCCATGACGCGTTGATGACAAGACTGGCAAGGGAAGCAGAAAATTGGTGCAGGTGAAGGAAGCGGTGATCGAGCGGCGCAGCGGCGTTGCGCTCTGGCGGCAGATTGCCGACCGCATGCGGCGTGAGATTGGCGAAGCGGCACTTGGCGGCGATGGCCGCATGCCGCCCGAAACGGCGCTTGCGGAGCGTTTCGGCGTCAACCGGCATACGGTGCGCACGGCGATCGCCGCACTCGTGCAAGAGGGCGTGCTGCGGGCCGAGCAGGGGCGCGGCACCTTCGTGGAAGGACGAAAGCGGCTGGCCTACCCCATTCGCAGCCGCACGCGCTTTTCCGAAGGGCTGGCCGGGCAGTCGCGCGGGCTGGCCGCCGATCTGCTCGACCACGCCACGGAGAAAGCAGCAGCGGACGTGGCAAAAGCACTGCACCTTTCCCCCGGTGCGCCGGTGATCCGGCTTGAGACACTTTCGCATGCCGATGGCAGGCCCGTGTCGCGCGCGCGAAGCTGGTTCGATGCTGAGCGCTTTGCGGGCATGGCCGAGGCCTTCGCACAGACACGCTCGATCACGGCTTCGTTTAGGGAATTTGGCCTCGCCGACTATCTGCGCCACAGCACCGTCGTAACGGCCAGACACGCGGAAGCGGGCGACCTGAAAGACCTGCGGCTTTCGCCCGGCGCAATCGTTCTCGTGACCACCGCCATCAATGTGGATACGCGAGGGAAGCCGGTGCAATATTCCGAGACCCGCTTTGCCGCCGACAGGATCGAACTGCATATTCCCGGTTCCGAAGCCCAATAGCCTTTCACCTGAAGCTCACCGTGAAGTGACCGTAGCGCGAGGTGGTTTGCGTTGATTTGCACCGCCTTAACGTGCTCTATCGCCGCTTGTTTCAACCACGGGCAACAATGGGGTCTCTCTTGCGCGCACTGCTTTTTTCGACGGCATTTCTGGCGATTGGCGCGGTTGCGGCCGCCGCCGACACCGCAAAGCCCGATCCCGCGAACTGGGATGCGGTTCTGGAGGATGCGCGTGGCGAAACGGTCTATTTCAACGCCTGGGGCGGCTCGCAGAACATCAACGACTACATCGGATGGGCAGGCGATGAACTGAACGAACGCTTCGGCGTCACGCTCAAGCACGTAAAGCTTGAGGATACGGCAAGCGCCGTGGCCACGGTGGTGGCGGAAAAGGCCGCTGGCCGCGACGGAAATGGAACGGTCGACCTCATCTGGATCAATGGCGAGAATTTCGCCGCCATGAAGGAGCAGGGCCTGATCCTCTCGCCGGGCTGGGCCGAAAAACTGCCGAACTGGACCTTTGTTGATGTCGAGAACAAGCCGACAATCCGCACCGACTTCACCGTGCCGGTGGAAGGGCTTGAGAGCCCATGGGGCATGGCGAAACTCGTCTTCTTCTACGACACCGCGCGCACCAGTGTGGAAGATCTGCCGCAGGATGCCGACGGACTTTTGAAGTGGGCGCAGGAAAACCCCGGCCGCTTCTCCTATCCGCAGCCACCGGATTTCATCGGCTCGTCCTTCCTGAAACAGGTTCTGGCCGAGACGATCGCCGATCCCTCCCTGCTGCTCGAACCCGTGGAAGAGGAGCGCTTTGACGAGGTGACGAAGCCGCTGTTCGATTTTCTCGACGCGTTGAACCCGGTCATGTGGCGCTCCGGCCGTGCGTATCCTCAAAACTACCCGGCGATGAAGCAGCTTCTCGCCGATTCCGAGCTCGACATCATCTTCGCGTTCAATCCGGCTGAGGCCTCAAGCGCCATCGCCAATGGCGAATTGCCGGACACGGTGCGATCCTTCACTTTTCCCGGCGGCACGCTGGCCAATACTCACTTCCTCACCATTCCCTACAACGCCTCGGCAAAGGCGGGCGCACTGGTGGCTGCCAATTTCCTGATGTCGCCGGAGGCGCAGGCCCGCAAGCAGGATCCCGCCATCTGGGGCGATCCCACCGTTCTGGCGCTCGACAAGCTGAACGAGGAAGATCGCGCCCGCTTCGATGCCATCGATCTCGGCGTCGCAACGCTGCGGCCCGACGAACTCGGCCCCGCGCTGGACGAGCCGCACCCAAGCTGGATGGAGCGCATCGAAACCGAGTGGAAGCGGCGTTATGGGGTTGGCAATTAGCCAAGGCGTGGGACCAGCCTGATGCTGACGCGCCTCGGTCCCATGCTCGCCATAGGGCTTCTGACCGCTCCGGTCGCGTTCGGGCTGGCCGGCACTGTGTTGCCGGCCTTCGGCTATCTGCCGGCACTGGGCGGCATGGAGTTCGGTCTGGCACCCTTCTCCATGCTGTTTGCCGAACCGGCGATCCTCATGTCGGCGCTGATGAGCCTTGTGACCGGGCTCGTCACCGCCGTCATTTCCCTGACAGCGGTGATCCTGTTCACCGCCGCATGGGGCGGCACTCGGCTTTTCGCGCGCATCCAGCATCTGATTTCGCCGCTGCTTTCCCTGCCGCACGCGGCCAGCGCCTTCGCACTCGCTTTCCTTATAGCGCCGTCGGGCATGATCGCGCGGTTGATCTCGCCGGAGCTGACCGGTTGGGAGCGTCCGCCCGATCTGCTGATTGTGCACGATCCGCTCGGCCTGTCGATGATGGCGGGGCTGATCGTGAAGGAAATTCCGTTCCTGCTTCTCGTCACGCTGGCCGCACTGCCGCAGGTGAAGCCGGCGCGCACGCGGGCGCTCATCGCATCGATGGGGTATGGGCGCATTTCCGGTTTCGTGTTCGGCCTCTGGCCGTCGATCTACCCGCAGATCCGACTGCCGGTTTTCGCGGTCATCGCCTTTGCCACATCGGTGGTCGATGTGGCCGCCATTCTTGGCCCGACCACGCCGGCGCCGCTGGCCGTTCGGCTAGTCAACTGGATGAACGATCCCGACCTTTCCAGGCGCTTTCTGGCATCGGCCGGCGCAATGCTGCAACTGGGCGTCACGGCTGCTGCGATCCTGATCTGGATCGGCTTCGAAAAACTGGGCGCACGCCTGCGCGATCGGATGGCTTGTGCGGGAAAACGCCTCCGGCGCGACCGTGTCCTGCGCTGGGGGGCGCTTGCCGTCATGCTGGCTTCCGCCGGTGCGATCTTTATCGGCCTGCTGGCGCTCGGTCTTTGGTCGGTGGCGGGCCTCTGGCAATATCCCGACCTTCTGCCCGCGCGCTTCGATCTGCGCAACTGGATGCGGGTTATGCCCAATCTGGTGGAGCCGTTGACGACCACGCTCTTCGTGGCGTTCGTTTCCACGCTGATTGCGGTGGCAATCGCCATATTGTGCTTCGTGCGGGAGGATGAGACCGGGCGCCCGGCGCGGGGCACGCTCGCGCTTCTCTATCTGCCGCTACTGGTGCCGCAGGTGGCGTTCCTGTTCGGGCTCCAGCTCCTGTTCATCCTGACGGATGTGGAGGCCACGCTGGCGGCGCTGGTGTTCACCCATCTCGTCTTCGTGTTGCCCTATGCCTGGCTCAGCCTCAAAGATCCCTGGCGCGCCTTCGACCGGCGGTACGATCAGATCGCGGCGGGGCTCGGCAAGGGACCGGTAGAGCGCTTCTTCTATATCCGCCTGCCCATGCTGGCGCGGCCGCTTCTTGCCGTTGCGGCCATCGGCTTCTCGGTGTCGGTGGGGCTCTATCTGCCCACGCTGCTGATTGGTGCGGGGCGGCTGACGACAATCACCACGG
The DNA here is from genome assembly GCF_000615975.1 of Nitratireductor aquibiodomus NL21 = JCM 21793. Taxonomy (GTDB): domain Bacteria; phylum Pseudomonadota; class Alphaproteobacteria; order Rhizobiales; family Rhizobiaceae; genus Nitratireductor; species Nitratireductor aquibiodomus. Next base: position 56,541 of record NZ_BAMP01000019.1, read on the forward strand.
AGGCGGTGGCGCTCGCTTCCGGTGGCAATCGCCGCGTGATCGGCATCTATGCCTTCATGCAAATGGTCTTGCCGGCGGCGGGCTTTGCCGTTGCCACCATCGTACCGGCGCTGATATTCCGCCGTTATCGCGACATGCATGTTTGAATGGAAACGGGACTTGATGGACGCCGGGCTTTTCATCGACGGGGTGACGATTGCGCTGGAAGAGCGCGAGATCGTTTCGCTGACAAAACGGGTCGCGCCCGGTGGGGTGCTGACCGTCATGGGGCCGTCCGGCGCGGGCAAGTCCACGCTGCTCGCCTATATTGGCGGGTTTCTCGATCCGGTGTTCTCGGCGCGCGGCAGGGTTTTCGTCGATGGAACAGAGGTGACGGCGCTGAAGCCCGAAGACCGGCATGTGGGTGTGCTTTTTCAGGACCCGCTTCTGTTCCCGCATATGAGCGTGGGCGGCAATCTGATGTTCGCGCTGCCGGAGGCGGTGCGCGGCCGCGCGGCACG